>CAZSLQ010000014.1:23495-24604 GCA_964607885.1 uncultured Pseudomonadota bacterium | reverse complement strand
GATGCACTAATTACCGGATACAACCTAGAAATATCAACTAAGGCTCCATACGGTTCTAAAATTTTTGCGTTGTTCGAACACTTCGTTGAAGGAAAAATTGTTCAACCAACTTTCATAATTGGCTATCCGGTTGAAATCTCGCCTCTTGCAAAACGCGATCCTGAAAATCCAAACCTTGCCGCGCGTTTTGAGCTTTTTGCCTGCGGCATGGAGATTGCAAACGGCTTTACCGAGCTCAATGATCCGTTCGATCAGGCAGAAAGATTTAAATCTCAAGTTCAGGCTAGGGAGCTTGGTGATCAGGAAGCGCATCACTATGATGCCGACTATGTTACAGCTTTGGAATATGGCCTTGCGCCAACGGTTGGGGTTGGAAGGGGAATAGACCGGCTTGCAATGTTTTTAACAAATACGGGCTCGATTAAAGACATTATACTTTTTCCAACATTAAAACAGATAAAAGAGTAATGCAAAATTCTGATCTGATAAAAGGCTCAAAGTTTTTGTGGAAAATAAAACATCCAAGACAGGATATAATTCAAGCTATTGCCGCTCAAACTAATTTGAGTATGCCCATTGTTCAAGTTTTGCTAAACAGAGGCTTTAAAGACACAGAGCAGATACAAAGCTTTCTTTTCAGTTCGTTTGAAAAAGATGTTAAACACCCGTCCATATTTAAGGGTATGGATTTGGCAATTACAAGAATTTTACAAGCCATAGAAAAAAAAGAGAAAATTTTAATTTTCGGAGATTATGATGTTGATGGAATAACGTCAACAGCTTTAATGCTTGCAGCATTAATTCCTTTGGATGCTAAGATTAATTATTTTTTACCGCTACGAAGTGACGGTTACGGATTATCTGTAAACTCAGTCCAAAGAGCCTTTGACTCCGGATATAAACTTATAATAACGGTAGATAATGGGATAACCGCATTCGACGCATCTCAAAAAGCAAAACAACTTGGAATTGATTTAATTATCACCGACCATCACCGCCCCCATGAACAACTTCCATATGCAACTTCAATCATTAACCCAAACCAGACAGATTGCGAATACCCATTTAAAGATTTTGCGGGTGTAGGTGTAATTTTTAAACTCATAAGT
>CAZSLQ010000014.1:14863-23483 GCA_964607885.1 uncultured Pseudomonadota bacterium | reverse complement strand
GGCTTTAACATCATGTCCGTGTGCAAGGGGTTGAGTTTAATTTATGAGAAAAAACAACTGGAGTTACCCGAAAAAATATATGAACTTTTAACTCTGGGAACAATTGCCGACGTTACCCCTTTAATCAGTGAAAATAGATTCTGGGTAAAATTTGGGCTAGGTAAAATCAATAAGAAACCAAGCCATGCCTTTGAAATTTTATGTAGAAATTCAAATTTAAATAAAACGAGTTTTAGCTCCCTTGACATTGGCTTTATGATCGCGCCACAACTTAATGCTCTTGGTAGACTTAGCGACCCTAGACAGGCAGTAAGGTTTTTAATAAGTTCGGATACCGATGAAGTTGAAAGAATAGGAAAAATTTTAAAAGAGGTTAATGAATCCAGAAAAAAAATTGATCGACAAATTTACGAAGAGATAGTGTACTCCATTCAAAACGGGCAGATTGATCTTTCAAAAGAAAATATCATTGTAGCTGCGGGGCATGATTGGCCAACAGGCATCATAGGCCTTGTAGCGGGCAAATTGGCGCAAAATTATGGAAAACCAACTTTTTTATTTCATCTTGATAAAAATGGGTTTGCAACGGGATCGTGCAGATCAATTGCAGAGTTTAATGTATTTGAGGCATTACAAGAGTTAAAGGATTTTCTAATAAACTTTGGGGGCCACTCATTTGCTGCAGGACTCAAACTTAAGCAAGAAAACATTGCACTATTTAAAGAAAAGCTTGAAGAGAAAATCTTGCAAAAGGTTTCTGCAGATCAACTTGTCCCTAAGTTAGAACTCGACGGATCAATTCAATTATCAGAGCTTAACAAAAAATTAGTTTCGGATCTTGAACAACTTGAACCTTTCGGCAACCAGAATCCTCAACCTCTTTTTCTTATTAAAAATGTTTCTCAACTAAAACCTCCTATGCTCTTGAAGGATTTACACGTCAAGTGTACGGTTTTTGCAGATGGCATTATAAAACCAATCATATTTTTTAATAGACCGGAGTTGTTCGATACTCTTACAAATATTCAAGATCAGCCTTTCAACATTGCTGCACATGTATGCAAAAACCAATGGGATGGAATGACACAAATTGAGTTACAAGGATTGGATATGGAAGTAGAACAAAAAAATTAAAGCTTGATTTTTAACGAAAATGAGGACTAAAATTAGGCTCCAGTTTAGTTAATGTTTATTTTTATGAGAGGAGTGTTTTAATGGTAGAAAAAAAATTATCTCTCTTAATTACGCTTTGCATATTCAGTTTGGTTTTTGCAGAAAAAGCAACTCGTTCAACTTCTACAGAACCTCCAAACAGGTCTATACCTGATTGGTCAATGCTTGTGTATATAGCAGCAGATAATAATCTCGCACCGTATGCCTCATACAACATAAAGGATATGTCTTCGGGACTTGCACCCACAACAGGGCTGAACCTTTTAGTACAGTGGGATAAACCACATGACAACAATACGTGGCGTTACAAGATTGTACCCGGAGGAGCGGTCGATGTGGGAACTTTAAGCGGATCCGAAATGGGATACAATCCAACAAGGGAGCTCGTCGATTCAGTGAAGTGGGTAGTTAATAACTATCCGGCAAAGCATTATGCAATAATACTTTGGAACCACGGCAGTGGAATAGAAGATCTGGCGCCGGAAAGTAGAAATATCGAATATTTTACGGCCAACCAATCAGATTGGCTAAAATTTTTACCTACAAATATCTCTTGGCGAGGCATATTATATGATGACTCTCAAAGGACTTGCTGCACAAATCAAGGTCTATCCAATGCATTTGGACAAATAAAACAACTAATCGGTCATAACGTTGACCTGGTAGCAATGGACGCCTGTTTAATGGCAATGGCTGAAGTTGCGTATCAGATAAAAGATTCGGTAAATTTACTTGTTGCATCACAGCAAACTATTCCGGGATATGGATTCCCATATTCAAAATTTGTAAAACCATTGTCGCTTAATCCCATGAACACCTCCCCTACACAATTAACACAAAAAATACTTAACGAATATGGGAAATTTTATAGTGTTCAGCAACCAACATTTGATTACACCCTGTCAACAATTAATGTCAAATCAATTGGTTTGTTGAAACAAAATATAGATAAATTTGTCGCGGCCGTAGCAGAATGTAGAAAGGTCGACCAAAAAACAACAAAACAGATCATTATTTCCGCACGCAAAACATCAATCTCATTTCATATGCCCGAATATATCGATCTTTACTCATTTTATGCAAATATTCTAGGACAGATAAAAAAATCAACTCCTAAATCAACAATTATTATAGACAAACTACAAAAACAACTTTTCCCAAATATTTCACAATTGTATAGAAAAAAACTTGATTCCCTATGTGATGTTGTACAAGACGGTATAAACAACCTCTCAAAGGTCGTTTTACAAAATACCACCGGTCCTGTATATTCAGGAGCGAGGGGTATTTCAATATACTATCCTATCTCCGGACGGGCTCACCCATCGTATTCCAAAACAATGTTTGCCCAAGATACGTCATGGCTTAACTTTATTAAAACGTACAATAATTAAAATTAAAGGGAAAATATGAAAAGGATGCTCATGAAGCTTTCTAAGCTCGCCACATTAAGCCTAATGTCAATCTCTTTGTGTAGCTGCATAAATAATCGAACAATGTCAGAATTTGATCTTAGAAGTATATCTCTAGATCAGGATACTTATGATTGCGTAATTCTAGGAGGTGGAATCGGAGGTCTTACTGCCTCAGTTTACATATCAATGGCCGGATATTCTCCTCTAATTATTCAGGGAGAAATACCTGGAGGATTAATCACTCAATCCACTAGGGTTGAAAATTGGCCTGGTGAGACCGCGATAAGTGGACAAGAGTTAGCAAAAAAAATACGGGAGCAGGCACTTTCACATAACGTTAAAATGTTGCAGAGCAAAATAATCGGCGTTGATTTCAAAAAATGGCCCTATATAATTGAGTTGAAAAGTTTAGAGGACGAAACAACATTCCAGATTAAGGCTCTATCATGCATTATCACAATGGGGACAACTCCAAATATGTTAAAAGTCCCCGGAGAATCCGGACCGGATGGATATTTTGGTAAAGGTGTCTCTACATGCGCAATTTGTGACGGAAACCTTTATAAAAATAAGGTCGTGGCAGTTGTTGGAAGTGGAAACTCAGCAGCAACAGAAGCCCTTTATCTTTCCAAATTAGCAAAAGAGGTTTATTTACTTGCCAGACGCAATGTACTACATGCAACCTTCACCCTTCAGGAGCAACTTAGAGCAACTGAGAACATTAAAATATTATTTGAAACACAGATCACAAAAATAAACGGGAACAATCAACAAGTAACCTCCATTTCAACATTGAATACAAAAAGCAATACATCTAAGGATATCGATGTAGACGGAGTATTTTTGGCAATAGGATCCACACCAAACTCAGAGATCTTTAAAAATCAGCTTAAGCTTGATGAAAATGGACATGTAAAGCTTTTTTCAGACCAGGAATCATCGCGCAAGGGCATATTTGCTGCAGGAGATATAACCGACTCAAGATTTAAGCAAGCGATTACTGCCGCCGGAGATAGCGCAAAAGCTGCACTACAAGCTATTGATTTTCTTAGAAACATTGGATACAGCCCAAAACCGGTCGAGGAGTTAACTGAAACGAGGGGAACTCAATCGAATTTACTCAAACCAACAGAACAGAAAAAGGTTATTATTGTTCCTCCTGCAATACCAGAAGGTATTACTGAAATTGATAACGCAGATCAATTTAAGCAAATTTTAAATAAATACCCAATTGTAATCGCGGATTTTTACGGTACTTACTGCATTCCTTGTCAACAGATGCATCCACTTTTTCAAAAAGCATCTGCAGATTTTAGCAGCCAAGTAAAATTTGTAAAAATCAATGTAGAGAGAAATGGAGCATTAATGCAAACATACTCAATTTCAAGCGTCCCTACATTTATTATCTTTAAAAACGGACAGTTAATAAAGAGATTTACCGGATCAAGAAGTTATGAAAGCCTAAAACAGGACATTAAATCCGCAATATAATCATTACATTTCAAATTCCCAAAAGGCCGATTTTAAACAAAAATAAAAAAATCGGCCTTTTTGCCGTGTTTTAATATAAAAATGACAAATCGCTAATTTATTGTTACAATTTTGCTATTGGATTATATTCCTAAATGGGGGGTTATTTCATGAAAAATATAACAAAATTATTATTGGCGATTCTTTTGGTGGGAATTATAGAGCCTGCTGCTTTTGCAATGAAAAGAGATGCCGGAGAGATATCAGGCAATGTCTCAGAGCAACCACCACTTTTGCCCAAAATACTAAAATCATCTCCTGAATGGGAGAAATTTAATCTTTATGAATTCGCCGAAAAATGCTTTAAAAATCTTAAAGAGTACAATTCAAAAAGACAACGCTCGGAACAACAGGTAAAGTCGGTTATATCAAACAGTGAATTTTTAGAAGTTTTGAACGACTTTATTCAATTACATTCCAGTGATTCTTCACCACTAAAATTTACATCCCCAGAAAGCTGGGTAAATGGTTGTTTCCCAAAACCGGGTCTGTATAGTCAGACAGAAACCATTTTAAATTATCGCCACCCTTATGCTCAAAGGCTTATTTTGGATAAGGGTGAGAAGATCTTTTTTAAAGGTGATATTCACGGTAGCATACACTCATTAATAAGAGATTTTTTAAGATGTGATTTTTTGGATAAAAATTTAAAAATTAAAAATTCTCATCAAAAAATGATCTTTCTCGGTGACTATGTCGATCGAGGAAGGTATGGCATAGAGGTACTTTATCTGTTAATGATTTTAAAGCTTAGAAATCCTACATCCGTATTCCTGCTTCGAGGTAACCATGAAGATCCGAACATGGAGGTAAGACACACGATTCGTGACGAGATTAAAGAAAGATTTGAGGTAAAGAATATAAACCTTACACTTGAAAGACTGGCCTGTTTTTATGATCTTTTGCCATTCGTTTTATACCTGGGATGCCAGAACTCTTATGCTCAGTGCTGTCACGGAGGTATTGAACCGGCTTACAACCCAAGAAATCTTTTGCTGGAAAAAAACACTAATATTACTTATGAATGTTTACTGGGGAAAAATGAACCATCGAAATTTATTGATGAAATAACTAAAAATACCGCATTCAAACACTTTAGCGAAGAGGAACAAATGCCCGTCGGGCCTCGAACAAACTTCTACTGTCCGGGTTTTCTATGGAATGATTTCTGTCGTTATTACAATACAAGTGGAAATGAGATTTATAATCAATCAAAAATGGTTTTTACAGGACACTTGTGCGTTGCATCCTTTGATGTTATTCAAAAATATCTTACTTGGTTAAATAATACACAACTACAAACAAAAACTTCCGGTGTAAGTTTAAATTGTATTATACGGGGGCATCAACATTCCGACTATGTCATAATGATGTTTGACCCTGAATTTAATACCAAATTTAGACAGCACAAAACCTCTCCTAACGCATCAACCCAATTACCTGAATCTCAGATCAAAGATTGGAAATTTTTTGCAACCCCACAACAAATATACTCTTCTATTCCACTTGAAATGCACAAATTATTTCCAGTTTTCACACTCACGGCAGCACCAGAAGGAGTCGGTAATGACAATGCACACGGAACAAACGTTAAATTCAGAAGAGATGGATTTGGAATCATAACAATCGACCCGGATTATAAAAAATGGAAGCTTCAACCCCATGACTACCCAATTATTCGACCGGAAAAGTCAACGGGGCTTTACTGCTCAATAAGAAACGGGAATACACAGGATCCACTTAAAGTTGAATTTACAGAAAATCCACCAATTAAAGCACTCAATTTTACAAAAATTTATTTTGACGGTTACGATTCTTTTATTGATACTCAAGCCGAAACACAATTTAAACAACTAAAAAATAGTCTTAATCCGGAAAGTAAAAAGGATCCGATCCCTCAACTCACATTACCTATCAATCCAAAACTCAAGTCACAAACGCTTAATCATCTACGTGTATTTAATAAAATAAAAAAGATTACAGAACAGACTCTTGTAAAAATGCTAGACAAGTTTGGACAGATTTCTGGGAAACCAATCCACCAAACAGACTATCCTCACTATCTAAACCAGGTAATAAAACCGGCAATTGCAAGAGAAATGCAACACAACGACGAATTTTACTGCTTTTATCATGCACATCCTATCCAAAACGATTCTCCACAAAATAATATACTCCTATTCCAGGACATATTGCAAAGACTCTATAAATGGGGTTTACTAAATAAAGCTCAGCCAATACCGGTTCGAACCAATGTTGGACAAAAATTTGATTTTCCCAAAACGCTTGATAATTTTCTTGATCAGACACAAATGTGCAAAAGAGACCCGTATACGGGATTGTTTAGCTGCCCATTTTGTCACAAAGAGAGTGATAACTGGTTTGATTGTATGAGCTGTGTATCATATCAACTTCTGGCAGTAAATTTTTCACTATTTGGGTATTTGGATCAAGAAATGCTTGGTGACTGCAGCTTCTGGTATTTTTCACAAAAAGAGTGTGCCAATCCTCCTAATTACATTAAACAAACGCTTGAAGAGTTATTCCGCACATGCAAAATAGAACCAAAATACCTTGATAAGATTTTTGAACCATTCTTTACTACAAAGGAAAACGGAACAGCAGGTTGCTTGCTACAGATTTTTATTAATAAATCGGTTGTGGACCAGATAGCGTATTTTGCGATTCCCGGAGGAAAACCTGTATATGAGCGAATAATTGAAGATATCTGGGATGATAGGAAAGAACGCCATACACAAATCTCCCCCTTTCTTGATCTTTATCAAAATGCTCCCGGCAAGTTAGACCGCTTAATGCAAAAATTCAGATATGATGGGGTTTCCCATCACTACAACTGTAGCTTAAACTTATCGCAAGCACGTTTGTTTGCCACATCTCCGATTCTTTATGACCCTAAATTAGTTAAAACATACAGATACTTTACACCCGGATATTTAACCCAAGAAGAATCAATCAAATATTATCAAGAACTGGATGAAATTTTTGAATGTATCATAAAAGACTACTTCAGGCAGTCAATTAAAAATCACCACATAGATAACATACTGGCAGGAACATCAGTAAGTGCTCTAGGCCATGCAGTAAATCGCATAGGATATACCGGGGCTTGTAAACATTTTTTAGACAAACACGGCCTTTTTTTACCCACTGGTGCAAATCAATCTCTAAGAGACCCCGCCCTTGAACTGGAATCATTACTGCTTGAGGCATGCGTGGAATTGACACCTGCGATTGCAACAAGCATTCAACAATTTATCAAAGCCTTTGATTACTTAAAACTATCCGATGGAACAACCCCACTTATGTTTGCCTTGAAAAGAAATAATCTACCACTCATAAATCTCATACTTTCCACAAAAGAGTATGACATAAAACAACAATAAAATATATTTTAGATTTTATTAAAATAGCATACTCAAATCATCCCGATTTCATAAAACTCATTAATAAACTTTTGCAAAATTCAACCCTAAGAGCTGATATAGAAGTTATGCTTAAATTTGTAGAATCACACAAAAATTTACCCAGTTTATGTTCGGCCGCAGAATTAGGTCGCAAAGATCTTGTAGATTTGCTTGTTAATTATGGCGTGGATCCAGATGAGACCTCGGCAAATCAAGACACCCCTCTAATTTTGGCTACGCAAAGGGGATTCACAGGAATTATCAAGACACTTATCATCGCAGGGGCTAACATTAATAAAACCGGAGACGGCCAAAAAACTGCTTTATCTTATGCTTGCTGTAATAATCAGGAAGAAATTGTAAAAATTTTAATTGATGCAGGGGCTGATGTTAATATACCTGATTATGAGGACATAACTCCAATATCTTTTGCCGTACAAGAGAGAAATAAGAACATTATAAAACTTTTAATTGATGCCGGAGCGGATGTTAACCTAGCCGACATGTACACACAAACCCCAATATTTATGGCGGCAGAATACGGAGATAAAGATATAGTAGAAATGCTTATTGCTGCAGGCGCCGATGTTAGTAGAATAGATGAAAAGGGACAAACCCCTTTATTTTTATCTGTGCAGAATGGACATAAAGAAATTGCTGGGATTCTAATCAGAGCAGGCGCATGTGTCCCAGAAAATTTAGTACCTATATTAAAACAGATGGGAATCTAGAATTGCCTTCATAAATTGTCCCAATAATCCCATGATGGATAAGGCTCTACCTTGTCATAATCTTTAAAAAGCGGATCTTTAAAAAATATTCCAAAATATGTTGGTAAGGTAATCATTTCAAGAAGCCTAATTGCTGCCTTAAAATCTTGCCGATTACCAAAGCGCACCACAATATCGGAATCCGGATCTTTTATAACCATTTCCAAGGTAGCAATTAACCTCACAAATAGCTTAGCAATAAATCTGTCTTTCTCAGATCCCAAACAGATCTTATTCACCCTCCCCTGATCCTCATAGAAAAAACCAATCTTACCAAAATCATATGGACCATTTTGTTTGGCATACT
>CAZSLQ010000014.1:10933-14853 GCA_964607885.1 uncultured Pseudomonadota bacterium | reverse complement strand
GGTAGTACTTTTCAAGCGACCAGTTCCAGCCATCTTCTTTGAAGCCGGATGCCAATCCGCCGGGTGTGGATTCTTTTTCAAAGATCACCACTTTTTTTCCTGCCCTGCATAAATCGACTTCCAGAAAACACTCCCTGCCATCTTTTCAAATAAAACGGATGTAGGCATTACCGTTGAAGCCTCCTTTTCGGACTGATATTTGCGAACCAGATAGCTGGTTATAGAACCTCCATACATTTTCTTCAACTCATTTAAATTGCAATCAAATTGATAAATGCCCGTATTAGTGCTAGCGGCGCTCCAATCATATCGATATGGTGAATTACCAAACTCAACAAATCCTCCGGCAAACCAAGATGGCTGCTGAACCCCGCGCAAATTAAAAATCTTATACTTATTCAAATCTTTTGGGTCCATGGAATTTTTATAAAAAGGAAAAATTTGTTGCACCAGATAAACACATCCATTTTGACCAATACTCAACAAACAAGGAACCACATTTACAAACTCATAGGGGAGCTCAATATCGCCTCCATAAGAAGTCTTAGCAAAAAAAAGATTTCTTATAGATGCATACCAATTTGCTCTTAACATACGCAAAAATGGGCTTAACGAGATTTCACAACGACACTCTTTTTCAAACATAAACAAAGCCCTAACATTAAAATTCAGGGTCGTCTGCGAATTAAAATTGCAAGCAGTTGAATCCGCACAAATTCCATCATCTAACACAGCACCACAGTACTGCCACAAAGAATTTATATTTACATTCCGAACACGGTTTAAAAAAAGATCCTGCAGAACATTAAAAAACGCAAAAACATGTTTAAAGGAAAACATCTGTATATTAATAAAAGATTTTGAAAGCCCGTAAACTTTATCAAGTTCCTCAGCCTCTTTAAAAAGTTTTTTAAAGACAATCTCTCGTAAAAATTTTGAATCTAATATACCCTCATCCTTTCTAATCAATGACGAAATAAGATTTGTCATATCTTCAAATGAAACCCCGGTTAAATCGTTGCTGTCATTTTGTAAAATTAGTTTAAATAGTACAAACCTGGTCACTACCTCGTAACGTAAAAATTTGGACATCTCACTAAACGAGTTTTTATTTAATAAATAATACAAAAGCTCGCCTCCATTAACAAAATCCCTATAAAAACTTAACTGGGTATTTATGTCTGAATAAAGTAGGGACAACAGTTGTTCCAGGTAGTTAACTCTGATATTTTCACGTGATGAGCGAGGATACATACTTAAAAAATCGACAAAAATTATATTCTGAATCCCCCTATTTTTTATACTCCGAACCAAGTTGTTTAAAAAAAAATCATATTGAAAAGGAAGTTGTACTCCAAGACTAAAAATCATCTGCTCGGCTTCAATATTTTTAAGCCCCTCAGATTTTACATTTTCCAGACTCTTTAAAACCCTGATCTCCTTAATCTGTTTAAAATTAAAAATAAAATTCTGACCCTGATATGAAAATGGAACAAAAGTATTAAGTTTTTCCTTTTTAAGAAGCAAAACATTTTTGATAAACCAATTTTCGGGATTTTGCATATCATTTAAATCCGGGTGGTTAAATCCGTGCTCTTTAATAAGCATTTGTACACTGTTGATCCGTAAAATATTACGTTCAATCAGAGCATCCCGATTCTGCTCAACATATCTTTCCAGCTCGTTTATCTGATCTTTTTCAAGCTCATTAGAAATATCCGTATACACAAAACCGTTAGGTTTATACGTAAAATGGCTTATCTGTGCCGGAAGATCCGCAATATAAACATCTTTATCAAACTCAAAAATCTCCCCTAACTGAGAAGACGTATTATCCACATGTCCAAACTCATCTATGTTACACCCACATCTCATCCAATTTTTAATATTACCAAGCATGGTACTCTTACCTACTCCATCGACAAAGCTACAAAAAACATATACTGTCTTTTGATTATCTATAGGTACAAGTTTTTCAACCATATTTTGGACAAATTTTTGGGCATGCCGAGTCACCCCCTTTTTCTGCTTACATGAAATCTCTATTGGATAAGTAAGATCCGGACCTGTAAAAAATTTTAATATTTCAACATTTGACTCAAGCAACCCCTTTACATACTCTATTGAAAAAAGAATGTCCTGGGTTCCACCAATCTGTTTATTGTTTACCTTCAACGCATGTGCATAAACCAACTCCCAGAATTTTACAATATCTTTTAAAACCCCATTAATATCTTTCTTTGAATACTTACTCAAAACAGATTTATACGCATGTGTTATCAGATCAAGCGATTCACCAAATGCATGTTCCTGAAAGATATCCGCCCTATCATCAAAAATAGGAATCGTATCAACATCAACATGTTCGAAAATCGGCTCACCATTCCCATAAATTTCTGCAGATACTTTGTTCAAATCTTTTAACAAAAAGGCTGTCATAAAACCAAAGTAGTTATGTGTTTTTTTTGACCACCCTACGCTATTTTTTAGGGTCATCTCATCATCAATCTGAGGTCTTGTGAAATCAGTATAATAAGTTGGAACCGCATTTTCCTCATAACCAAGGATTATCATCCGCCCTTTTATATTCAGATCCTCTGATTTTAACCTATCAACAAGTTGCTGCAAACTTTTTGCCGTATAACTTAAGAGGTATTTATGATACTCATGAGTATAACGTCCCTCAGGAACGCATTCATAGTTGCCTACAAAACTTTTAATAAACGCCTTGTCCTCTGATGATATTTGAGACAGAATGGGAAAAAATAGTAAAAAACCAATAAATATGCCGGATAACCTAATGCATCTAAATAACATCTGTCAACTCCGCGATCTCTTTAGAAAGGCTTGATTGGCCATCCTGAACGCCTCTAACTTCTTCAAAATCGGATTTTATACCCAATTTGTGTTTAAGAATTCCAAGTAACTCCTTACATACCTTTATCGACTCGTAGTAATCGGACTCTTTTGGTGTATCGCGTAATTTTTCAAAAATACTTTCAATTTCACTAAAAAATTTATTTGCCTGCTTTATGTCCTTCAATAGTATCCCCTCATTAAAAAGCTTGACGGCATAATCAAATGAAAGAGCATAAAAAGCCGTGTATACATTGGTAAAATTTTTTCTTAATAAATCTAAGAGATTTTGTTTTTGGGGCTTGCCCGCAACACCTGTTTCCCAAAAAGAAAATTCATCGAAACTGAAATCATCGGAGACGGAAATTTTATTAGTTTTTAGATCAACTTTTGCTCGCCTCAAAAAATGATGTAAAATACCACACTGATCAAGCACGTATTCCCAGTAATGAGAAAGCCGAAACCCGACAGGCGTATCCTGAAAATAAAACCACGGCTCTTTTACAAAGACACAAACTACATCGTTAATGGCTTTTGCAACCTCCTCAGACGTCATTTTTAAAAATTTTTGGCGAATAACATACGCTCTTGGATAAAATTTTGAGATATACTCAAAATAAAAGGAACTTTTGCTATCTTCAAGGTCAAAGGATTTTGTCTCAAATTCATCTGACTCATTTATGGCAAATTCAGAATGCTCCGCAGAGTACAGACTAAAAAACATCAACACAAGCCATACTCTACTTATGTAAAAAATCCTGCTCATACAAGTAAAAACCATAATCATAAATAAATTTTGAAAAATGCTTACAAAAAACTAAATACCTACTTGCAGCTTGCTCAAGCAACACGACCCGATCTCCCCCCCCTGTATAATTAATAACCACAGCCAGATCATCAGAAAACTTATTAAGACCACAGGACAAGGCAATTACCTCATTTTGTAAATTTGCAACTTCAGGGCTTTCGGCCCCTGCATCCAAAATTACGGCGCATTTTATAAACCCAATAATATCCTCAAACCATCGAACAAGCGTTGTGTGGCCAAGTAACACATCAGAAAA
>CAZSLQ010000014.1:10142-10923 GCA_964607885.1 uncultured Pseudomonadota bacterium | reverse complement strand
ATCTTTTTCCTGTTGCATTAAAAAAGCACCCAAATTTTTCATCAGAACGCTTATTTTATCATTTTTTTGTTTATAAAATTCGAAATCCTGCAGATCAATTCCTCCAAAATTTGTGTTTAAAAGATCACTTCCTTTATTAAACAGTGACCAAAAAGTTGTTGCTAATACCGAAGAAACTGCCGTATAAAAAACAAAATAAAGCGCCCTCATGGCATTTTTTTTAATCTTCCCACCGGTTTTCTCTTTATTTTTTCTTTCCCAAAAGTCTGTTAACAGTTTAAGTTTTTTAATCTCCAAATCCTCTTTTGAGGGAGTTGTCTCGGCTTTTTTCGCACCACCCTCTGCCTTTATCGGCATATCAGTGAAACTAGAAGCAAGAAGAGCCGCTATGCAAACGCAGCCAACCCCGATCACAGTATATTTTAACCCCCTATTCCACTTAAATTTACTGTATAAATGTTCATATTTCTTTGCTGCATATTCAATTCTTTGGAAATCAACATAATCCAAATTAATTTTTTCGGTCACAGGAAAAAGCAGGTGCGTAAAGCATAAAACAGGTATAAAAACAAAAAATCGAACTATTTTTCTCATATACCATACCCTGCATACTGCGAATATGAAGTTGGCATGTCAGTTCCATAACCCGAAGCATAACCGGATCCGGCATAGGGGTTATAAGGAGCAGGTTTATAGGTTGGAGTGGAGGTTGTTGCCTTGTCCTTAATCGAGTATGATCTAGGCATAACCTCAAATTTTAATTGTTCAAATAAGTTATATA
>CAZSLQ010000014.1:6677-10029 GCA_964607885.1 uncultured Pseudomonadota bacterium | reverse complement strand
AAATTGCTCCGCATAGCCTGCAACCAAGCTTGCCCACATATCAATGTCTTTTTCGTTTTCACCATCGGCAACATCATCGGCAAACTGCCTGGATACAGAATCTAGGCTACGAGTACTGTCTCGAAGAGCTCCATTAAGCATGTTATTTATATCGTCATATGCACACATGACAATTTTCTGCCAGCCCTCTAATTTTTGACTGTCAAAAGGTTCGTTGCTACCATGAAACATTATATTTATAATCTTACTTCCAAAGTCGCTTAATTTTGTACACATAAAATCGATGAATCCACCAACGTATCGATCCGAAGCCCCCTTAACTCTTTCTCTTAACGTTTCACTAGCCACGCCTATACCCAGTACAGCTCCACCTTTAAGCAACCCATCCCGCCAGTTTTGTACCAAAGCATCATCCAAGGCACTGTTATAATTTGGACCGGCAAGGGCTTTTGCAACTAAAATTCCCCAAGGGTCGCTCTCTAATCCTCTTTCTGATGCAGCCTCAGCAAGATTACTCAAACATTCATCTCGATACTGTTCCAATTTTGCAAATCTCGGATCTTTCTTTAATTCTTGAAGTAAGGCATTCACCTCTCTGCTGAGTGGAGAATTTTTATCTTCCTCTAAAAAGGCACCCAATTCTGCATTTTTTTTAGTCAACTCTAACTCAGTCTCGAAAATTTGCCTATTCACGGCGTCTCTTTCCTGATCACTACCCTGCAAATGCCTTTTTAATAATTCCATTTTTTCCTGCAAAGCCCTAATTGCTATAGGCAAGTCGTATAACTGCTTTGATCGAGCAAGAACCCTTTCTTCCTGTAATTTACGCTTATTGGCAAATTCCGGAGAAATTTCCTTTTCAAGTTCTCTTATTTGTGATAACAATGCAGCCAAAGCATCTATTCTCTTTTTTTTGAACTCGATTTTTGCAACTTTGCTACCCCATGGAGAATTGTTATAAAAAAGCCTATCATTGAACAAAAAATTTCCATTCATTGAAAACACACAAGAAAAAAACATAGACAAAACTGTTGATACCCAAATCAAAATATTTTTGTTATACACTTATTGTCCTTTAGTGAAAAATTTTCACATACCCATATCCACGAAAAGAAATAGAATTATAACAAAAGAACATCAAAAGAAGCAAGAACAAGCCTGGAATTATCTTTTTAGATATTTTTGAAGATATTTTCCGGTGATGCTATTTTTATTCCCAGATACCTGTTCAGGAGTTCCGGTAGCAACTACAAGACCACCTTGTACGCCCCCCTCAGGTCCGACATCAATCAAATAGTCCACCGATTTAAGAACATCAAGATTATGCTCAATGACCAATACCGTGTTACCTCGATCTACAAGTTTTTGTAACACAAATAAAAGCCTTTCGACATCTGCGCTATGTAACCCAGTGGTTGGCTCATCAAGAATATACATCGTATTTTTATCTCGCTTTGCCAATTCATTTACAAGTTTTATACGTTGAGCCTCACCTCCGGAAAAAGTCGGAGATGACTGACCCAATTTGATATAATCAAGCCCAACCTGACACAAAAGATCCAATCGTTTTTTTATTCTAGGAAAGTTTGCAAAAAAATCGCATGCCTCCAGCACAGACAAGTCAAGAACCTGGGCTATATTTTTATCTTTAAATTTTATCTCTAAAGTTTTTTGGTCGTAACGAGTACCCTTACAGGTTTTGCATGTCACAAAAAGATCTTCTAAAAAATGCATGGAAACTTTTATGTAACCGGCTCCTCCACACTCAAAACAGCTACCCTCAGGTACGTTAAAACTGAATCTTCCGGCAGAGTATCCTCGAGCATTACTTTCCGGCAAAGATGCAAACAGATGCCTAATCTCATCAAAAATCCCAAGATAGGTCACAGGATTAGATCTGGGAGTACGGCCAATCGGGCTCTGATCAACAAGAACAACATTTTTAAGCTGATCAACACCTAGCACCTCGTCAAAATCCCTGCCAATGGCATAACCATTTCTAAACTGATTTTGCAATGCTACCGCTAAAGTGTGCATCACCAAACTACTTTTACCTGAACCGGAGACGCCAGATACGGCAGCAAAAACCCCCACAGGAAATTTCACTTCAATATCTTTAAGGTTATTTGCGCGTGCACCCTTCAAAGTTATAAAACCGCTTGGAGTACGACGAATTGAAGGAATTGCAATTTTACGATTCCCGGAGATGAATAGACCTGTTAAAGAGTTGGCATTTTTAGCAACCTCTTGAGGTGTTCCAATTGCAGTAATTTGTCCGCCCAAAATTCCTGCTCCGGGCCCCATATCGATCAAGTAATCTGCCTGATTGATTGTATCCATATCATGTTCGACAACAACAACAGTATTTCCTTGGTCCCTGAGTATTTTAAGCGTATTTATCAATCTGTCATTATCTCTTTGATGTAGACCAATGCTAGGCTCGTCAAGGATATAAAGTACACCGCTAAGAGCGGATCCTATCTGTGTGGCAAGACGAATTCGCTGTCCTTCGCCACCTGACAAAGTTCTTGCAGGGCGAGAGAGGGTAAGGTAAGAGAGGCCAACATTTTTTAAGAATGTCAGCCTGCTTATAATTTCGCGTAAAAGTGGAGTAGAAATCTCTTTCTGCTCTCCACTAAAACTTATTTTTTCTACAAAATCTAAAAGCTCATCAATGGGCAAAGAACAAAATTCATGGATATTTTTTCCGGAAATTTTAACAGCTAGGGCTTCATCATTTAAACGTTTACCCTGGCAGTACTCACAAACTTTTTCTTGTGCATGAAAACTCCAGTATGACGACCCGCCAAAGCTGTCTTGTGATTTTTCAATATCTAAACCTGAGTCATATATAAAACCTAACCCGTGACAATTTTTACAAGCACCCATTGGTGCGTTAAATGAAAAAAATCGTGGCTCAATTTCGGGAAAAGATCGTACGCAAGTCAGGCAGATACGTTTTGATGAATACAAATCGGACTTGCCATCTTGATTAATTACCCCACACAGCCCACCATTTAATACAAATGCCTTTTCTACAGCTTCTTGTAAACGAGCAGACTCTTCCGGGTTAACTTCTAGATTGTCTATAACAACACTTAAATCGTGTTTATATGTCTTTGGTAATTTAATATTTTTGATTTCTGATAGGTCTTTAAACCGATACATAACACAGTCGATTAAAAATCGATGATAGCCCTTATCAAAAAACTTAATTAAATCGTTGGTAAATTCGCCTTTTTTCTGCACAGCAATCGGTGCTGCAATTGTAACGGTTTTACCTGAAAATTTTTGTAATATGACGTCTGTGATTTTTTGCGGAGATTCTGCGCTTATAGGCACACCACATGAA
>CAZSLQ010000014.1:2583-6667 GCA_964607885.1 uncultured Pseudomonadota bacterium | reverse complement strand
ATGCGGCTGTCCTACTCTTGTAAACAGAACTCTTAGATAATCATAAATTTCGGTAATTGTTCCAACGGTAGATCGAGGATTATAGCCTACAGTTTTTTGATCAATTGCAATAGCGGGACAAAGTCCTTCAATTTTCTCAACATCGGGACGCTTGGATACGCCTAAAAACTGACGGGCATATGAAGAAAGTGACTCGACGTAACGCCTTTGGCCTTCGGCGTATAAAGTATCCATCGCCAAGGTGCTTTTGCCTGATCCCGATGGACCGGTAATTACAACAAGCTTCTCTTTAGGGATTTGAACAGAAATCCCTTTTAAATTATGCTCTTTGGCATTAGAAACTTTTATTACCTTATCCATTTGTTCACCCAAAAGTACCGGAGGCTTATTGCAGTTTTTGGTATCTAAAAATAACTTTACCGATGATTCTGAACTGGTCTTTACCGCGAACCAAAGCCGTAGGAGCCTTTTTATGATTAACGGTTTCAAGGACTACCAAATCTTCCATAAAGTTAACCTGCATAATCTCTCTGAACTGAGGATCATCACCATACTCAACGGCAACAATATCACCGGAATTCGTCCATGTTGATGGAGAAATAACTAATAAGTCACCCTTAACAAAATTTGGAGCCATGCTGTTATCTTCGACAGCAAGACAGAACATACCCTCATCATCAACGCCAATAACAGTTACAAACTGGTCTTTGTACCCGGTTGAAACCTGTACTAACTGATTATTGTAAGCTGATGGCTGAGAAGGAATCTGTCCGACTACCGGAACTACTTTTAATTTAAGATTCACATCGGTAAGCTGACTTTTTACATCATCAGAGATTTGAACATTAACAGGAAGATCTCTCCTGCTTTGTCCAACCGTTTCAAAAAGATCCGTCGGAAGAACATCAAAAGCTTCTGCTAATTTTTTTAATGCATCTTCATTCCAACGTCTTGTTCCATTTTTTATGTGAGTTAAATAACTTTCGGACATGCCGGTTTTTTCTGCAAGAACCTTAGTTGTCCAACGACGTTCTCTCAAGTACTCTTTAACTCTTAAACGTGTAGAGATCATAAAATACCCCCCCAAAAATAATCGGCACGGGCCGAAACATATTAAAAAATTCCCTAAAACTTTCACCCATAATTGTACATTATCTTTGATACTACAATCTTCATACAAATAGTCAACTAAATTGAATAAAATGTAAAATAATGATATTTTTGAGTATTTTATGAAATTTTCTATAAGAAAAGTCCGAATAAATATAAATACCCACCAAGCTTGGTGGGTATTTATATTTATTTTAAAATAATTTTATGGAATAAGTTCATTGAGTTTTGAGCTTAAAGACCCCCCTTGCTCTTGTAATTTTTTATTTCTTTCAGCATCTCCCTGTGCCTTGGACGCCGAAGTCTCGGCCTCTCTTTGCGTAGCTAATAGCTCCGCATTAAATTTGTTGAGTCTCTTTTCATGAAATTCTTCTATACTCCTCAAAGCATCTATTTTACCTTGCAATGTCTTGGCAGACTCATACTTACCTATAAGTTCCCTTAAAGATGTTATATACGCTTCATTTTCTTTTTCAGCACGAGCCCCACTCTCTGACACCCCGATGCTAAGTCCCAAAGCACCCCGTTTAGCTTGCTCAGCAAAGCTTAAAGCCTCTCCCAGGACAGTCTTTTTAAATTTCTCCATGTATTCATCTAAATCTGTCTCTTTTAAATCTTGTTTTACCAATATTCCTCTTATATCGGCTAAACGCCTATCTTCGGTCCTAGACAGGCCTTCATAATTCAGAAACCTAGCTTGCAAACCGGAAAACTCTTTACTTCTCCGATCAGCTGCACTTAATTTCTTATTTACTTCTTTAATTTGATAAGCAAGTCGTTCCACATTATCCAAATCCGTCTTATATTTTTTATCATTTGAAACAAATCGTAAAGCTTTACCTTGATCATCCAACAGGTTTTCCTTAAGTTGAAGTTCCTTTAATTTTCCAGACATTTCTCGCTCTTTTTCTAATATAGGAGAATTCTCAAGTACTCTAGAATCTTCATTTATTTCACTTTGTTGTTTTTCAATTGAGCCTGCCCGTTCCCTCAATTGCCGGAGTTCGTCTTCCTGTTTATTGGACCTTTTAAATATTCCTTCTAGCTCGGAAATTCGCACATGAGTTTTATCTGAATCCAATCTTAGCTTTTCTAATTTAGTCCTATTTTGTTTTATTTTCTTTATAACATTTTTGTGATCTTTGCTGTTTAAAATATTTTTTAATTCTTTTGAGGTGTCAGCAACACTTTTTGATATTTCTTTTCTAGCAACCACATTCTCTGCCAAAAGCTTTTTTACATATTCTGGGTTACTTTCATACATGTCACGTAATGCTTTGATGCCATCAACCCGATCCGCAGCAGTTTTTTCCCTAAGTCCAGTATATCTTACCAGATACAAATCTATAACCCTGTTGAGTTTTTTTTCTACTTCACCAGATAAATCTCTTGGACTCAACAAAAGTCTATCAAATTCCAGTTTTGTCTCTTTCAAAACTTCAATTTTTAAAGATTTTTCACCCCCCAAGATATTTGTCAATCTAACTACATCCTCATTAGCCTTCTTAGCATCTTTCGTACCTTTCGATTTAGCTCGTTCTGAAGCAAGTTCCAGCAATGCAAGTTTATCCGAGGCTGATAAATTTCCCAAGTCTTCCGTAGACATCTTCAAAACTTGTTCAATAACTCTAGAACTTTGCGATGGTTCGAGAGACACTCTTCCGAGAGACACTCTTCTTTGTTTCTCCTTAAAAAATTCAGCCAATTCGCTAAACTCCGGACGTCTTAAAAGTTCATCTACTTTAGACCTTCTATAATCTTCTCGAGCCAAATTCAGTCTTACCAAATCTTTTTTTGCTTCTTCTAGCGCCATCCTTGCTGCAGCAATTTTTGCAGTTTTACCTATAGGATTTAGGCTCCTCTCTGCCTCCCTAAGCGCCTGCTCTTTAATTTTTACACTACTCTCTGCAATTTTAATTGCTTCTTCATTCTGCTTTAGAAATACCACATCGACAGGCTCAGTTGCTTTTCGTTGTGCTTCCACCTCAGCTGCTTTTTGTTCAGCCGCTTTTCGTTGTGCTTCTCGTTCTTTTTTCTGTGCATCCGTTTCTCTTGGGGGTAATGGTGGCCTATATGCTGGGGGTAGCCCTAGCGCAGGTGGTTCTTTCATTGTCCCCACTGTGGGACGGACAATCGAAACAGGTGGAGTGATAGGCTCCGTTTTGCGTTGAGAACCTTCTTCTTCTCGCTTTTTAGCTTCTGCTTCTGCTTGTTCCCTAACAAGAGAAGCCCTGTAACTTAACCCAGCTTCGCTATCTCTCCAATCTTTTCCTTCGTTGGTCTCCAACCACTTTCTACCATCATCAGAGCCTAACCATTCTCTCACATTTTGTGGAGGATCTGAAATTGTGTCTTTTTGTTTTTTAAGCCAACTCTGAATATCCCTAGGTACATCAACCGTTTTCTTTAAACCCAAAGTCTCTGCAACCCTACTATACCAGGGCTGCACCTTTCCAGGAGCTTCGTCTATGGCCCTTTTTGTTGGAGCATCTGCCGACAAACCGCCAAATCCTATAGAACAAAAAAGAAAAACCACAATAAATCTACATACTATTTGTTTCATTTTCACTTCCCCCTTTTATATAAAACACTTCTACTGACTTAATTATAGATTATAAAGCTCAGTGAAATAAAGAGTTTGACAAAATCACGTGAAAATTTTAACAAAGATATTTATAAAAACCCAAAGTGATTCACTGGAAAACACGCCTGCAGAGAAAAAATCAAAAAAGGAGCTCTCTTTGCTCTTTTTTAAAAGATGATTCATAGCCCCACCGATTAAAAGCGCAAAAGTCATATTGTTGGGCATCAATATGCCACCAAAAGTCATTGCCGGGCTTATTTTAAACTTTTTCAAAATAAAAGCGAATAAAAAACCTGCCAATATAACTATTTTATCAAACCTGAAGGTTAGAATAATCGCAGCTTTTGCCTGAGCCCGCTGAGCAAAAAGATCCGGAGACCCTATCGTGTG
>CAZSLQ010000014.1:0-2572 GCA_964607885.1 uncultured Pseudomonadota bacterium | reverse complement strand
CATAAAACAAGTCCTATACTAAAAGCACTCACGGCTAACCCAAGCCATTGGTACCTGTGCATTCGCGTCTGCTCTATATTGCAAAGAGACCCTGTTTTATAATCAAAAAGCAGATCGGAAGAAACGGCAGCACATACATTAAAAAACACACAAACTATGGTGATTTGAACAAAAGACAAATTAAACAAGATATACATGGGTAACGTAACAATCGTTGAAAACCGCCCAAATTGAACAAGACCAACCTCCCCACTTATAAAACAAATCTGGTAGCAAGCCACTAAAGAGAACAAAATTAAAGCAATCTGGGAAGGAAAAGAGAATTTAAAATAGCTCAATAACAGAAATGTTGAACCCATTGCGAATATAGGCTCACCATACAAAATTACCCTCGAAATTAATGTGAGCCGGGGTTTAAACCCGGAACTGTGCTTTCTAAAATTATTAGCCAGCAACAAAGTCTTATTTTTAGCCGTCTCATAAAAAATTGCAAGCTTAGGAAGTATCTTGTCATAACTAGGAATCACATAAAAAACCTCATACAGCAATATCCCACAACAAAATGCAAAGGCAATCTGCACCGGGCTATAAGGTTGAAATAACGCAATAGGTAAAAATCTTGCATGATTATTCAACGGATAAAGAATCAGATATTTCGAAAAAAGCCCGACCATAAGCGGAAGAACCGTCGCAAGGCCCGCACAATAACCGGTTGCCCATAACATAGGACGAATCGACAAAGATAGCTCATCTTGAAAAATCGAAGAGAAAAGTGAAAAATATTTTGGTACACACCCCTTCCACTTTCCAATCCCATCGCGTAAAAATAAGAGAAACAAAGTGCCTGCAATGCCTGAAAATAACGCTTTAATTTTACCCCCTTGCTGTTCGGCAGCCGCGACTCTGAAAGTCAACTGGCTCACAGGAAATGGTAGAGCCTGCTTTTTAATTAAGGATTTGGAAAAAAGTCGCCCTAAGCATAAGCCCAGCAACCCACCGACAAAACAGACAGTCCCCAGCATACAACAAAAATAACACGGCGCCCTCATCCATTGCTCAAAAACATCCGGTTCCAAAAAGAAGATAATGGGCAAAGAAAATCCCACCCCTGTTGCAATTATTCCACCACCGGCAGCAATTGCCTGTATTTTAATTAGATCTTGCAAAGAAAACGATTTTTGCCCCATTCTTAAAAGCAGGCTTGATACCACCGTACTAAAAAGAATTATTGTAGGCGCAATCCAAGGCCCCAAAATGGTAGCAATTGATACGTAAGAAAGAATCGAAATAGAAAATACGGTAAAAAAAATTCCAAGTAAAATAGCTAAAAAATTCATATTTTTGATTGTTTTCTAGAAAAATCCTGCTTTTATGTCAAAATTACAGTCCTGCCGCTTTGTTGTTATACCAAAATTATTAACAAAGTCCAAACGCCCCATACGTATTTTTGTTAAATAAAGTCGTAACTTATTTGAATATTTGAAGTTTAATATAAAAATGTGTTTTTAAATAAATTGTTTTTTTATGCTATATTTATTTATACTTGTAAATGAAGAGATAAGGTAAAGGAAAGTTTTAAATATGAACGCAGGAAAAATCATAAAATTTATTTTCTATGCTTCTATAGCTGTCCTTGTTTTTAAAGGCGGGGAGGTTTTATACACTAATCTGGCTTACAATGAAGACTATGAACAGTCAGGTGCCGTTCGAAAATTTAGACTCGATTTTCAAGATATAAAGATTCCCGATCCTGAAAAAAACCCGAATATCCACAGCGAAACTGCTTACAACTTTGGAAGAATGCTTAACCTAATCGAGGCATGTGAAAAAGTTAAATATCTGGACTATCTTCGTTTTTCAAGACCAAAAGAGGCTTTCCAAATTAACCCTGAAACATTGTGTGCATTGATAAAAGGACTGCACGAGGAAAAATCAAAACTTAAAAAACATATCCGTAAAATTAAATCAACATCGCACTCCGGAATCCCAAATAAACGAATTAAAGCTTTAAAATACTATCTGAGAGTCGTTGAGTTAAATTTACAGGATTTAAAAAGTTTGGAATCTGAAAAAACGGAATAACGTAGCCCCGGCTTTCACCAGGGCTACATTAGATTTTTATCTCATTAAGACGTGATTCAACACCTCTTGAACATCATCCACAAAATAGAGTTTTATCCCCTTAAATAGTTTATCCAAACCCAGGAGGTCCTTTTCATTCTGTTTTGGAATAATTACATTTTTAAGACCATTTTGTTTTGCCGCCAATATCTTTTCTTTCAAGCCCCCGATAGGAAGCACGCACCCTTGTAAGTTAATCTCTCCGGTCATAGCATAAGTACCGTTTATAGGCCTTTCTGTGAAAGCAGAGAGAATAGATGTTAAAAGTGTAATTCCTGCAGAGGGACCATCTTTGGGAATTGCTCCGGCGGGAATATGTATATGCAAGTCATACCCGTTAAATTTTTCAGGCTTGATGCCAAACTGTTCATAATGCGCTTTGGCGTATGTAACTGCAGCCTGGGCAGACTCCTTCATAACCTCTCCCAACTGTCCGGTAAGAAGTAATTTA
>CAZSLQ010000013.1:24405-24718 GCA_964607885.1 uncultured Pseudomonadota bacterium | reverse complement strand
TGTGTGTTTCGGGGGTTGAAACCAAAAGGATAGCGTAATGCGAAGAATTATAATTTTTTTGGGGTTGATGCTTTGGGCGGGTGGTGGCTTTTGTATGGGTGATGACGCCGATCAACTTAGAAAAGCTCAGTTGGCAGATGCGGAAAAGGCTGCAAGAGCCGCAGATGCGGAAAAGGCTGCAAAGGCCGCAGAGGCACTTGAAAAGGTCAAGACGGAAAAAGAGAAACAGAAGGATATAATAAAAGAGGGTGAAAAGATTGTTGAAGAGATAAAGGGGATAAGCAAAGTAGTAAAAGATAAATCTACAGCATTA
>CAZSLQ010000013.1:22687-24373 GCA_964607885.1 uncultured Pseudomonadota bacterium | reverse complement strand
GGACGAAGAGGGGATAAAAAAGGCGCAAGCTGAGTTTGATGCTGCAAAAAAAAAGCTTGATGAGGCCAACCAAAACCTTTTTGGTCTTGAAAAAAAATCAACGGGAGGATCTGCGAAATTTGATCCGAATGAGGGTGGTCCGCTTGATAAGTTTATGAATAAGGCCGGGATGTGGATGGCAAATCAACCAATACTTGCAGGCCTATCTGCTAAACTTACATTATTATCCATTAAAACAAATATGGCAGGGAACAACTTTGGGCCTCTCAGGAAGTTTGATAAAAAATGCATGGACTTTAGTCAGGATGTGGCGCAAAAATTTGCTTTAAATAAGACGTTTAAAGCATCAAAAGAAGAGGTAGATCAAGCCTTTAAATCAGATGTATATAAGAATGAATTTGATTTGGGGTTCAAGCTTAAGGTTGATTCCAAGCTTAAAGAGCAAACCGTTCAGTCGGGTATGGCCCGAAGAATTGAAACAGAGATGGAAAAAAGAAAAACTGAGCTGGATAAGATGAATCCCGCAGAAAAATCTAAGGCTCTGGAAGATATGAAGAAGCGGATAGAGCAGGAAACGCGGGCCAATCTTGAGTCGTCTTTACGCCCTGCGGCCGAGGATGCTTATAAGGAGTATGTAAGAGGGAAGTTAATAGAGGAAAAATCAGATAAATTTAGAAATGAACAGTTGACGCAGATAGTTTCTGAAAAAGAGGTTGATAAAGAGTTTAAAGACAAAGCGACCAAGAAGAAATTTGAAGAGTTCCTCACACAGAGTAAAGATGAGATTGATGCGAGAAAAGAAGCGCTTGAACAAAACACTAGAAGAGTGGAAGAACTTATGGCGCAGGCCACAAAAAAATTTAGGGCAATGGGGCAAGAAGGGCCGATAGATCAAAGAAAAGTAATAGAAGAAGCTGTAAGAAGAGAGATGGAGGAAAAGTATAAAAATGGATTAAGAACTGAGTTGGCTTATAAGAAAATTGATGCGAAGGCTAAAAAGAAGGTGAGTGAGTCGGAAAAGCGCAGACTGCTCGGTTTGTTGCCTCCTAAATTAAAAAAAGAGTATGCAGGATTTTCCAAAGAAGAGATCGAAGACTATAGAAGAAATTTGGAGGACGTTGCCAAAAGGGCCGGGTGGGGAGAAGATGTTATAAAAAAAGCACTTGAAAATCCTGATGGGCCGGAATTCAAAAAACTTGTAGTGTACCAAAAAATTCGCAATGATATGGTTGCGGATGCAAAGCAGATGGCAAAAGAGAGGATATGGGGATGGGCAAGCGAAATGCACATGGGCCAGAATTTTCTATTTAGCAGGGGAGGTCTTGCTTTTACTATTATTTCAATTGCGTTGACGTCTGCTATGGTACTTATAGGAAATAAGATATCAGCAACAATGATGGCCCAGGAGTCTAACTACACCAGCTGGGACATGATGACAAAGGGAAAAACTGCACAGGGAGAAGAGATAGAGCTTGATACCGGTGAAACTGTTACCAAGGAGGAGTATAGCTCATTTGAGTTGCTTGGAGAGGTAATAAAGTATTATTCAACTTTTGATGTAAAATTTAAAGAGGCTTTAAAAAATATCGATTATAATGCCAAGAGTTTTAATGTTGGTGAAAAAATAACTTATAAAAAAGACTTTACTACGGCCGGGGTTTCAGTTCTATTTAGGCATGCGGGAGC
>CAZSLQ010000013.1:20721-22677 GCA_964607885.1 uncultured Pseudomonadota bacterium | reverse complement strand
CGGTGACATTGCCGTAGGTTTGACCCCTGCAATTGTTAAGGCATATCCTACGCATATACTTGGAAAATTTCTAACTCAACGCGAACTGTTAAACTCTATAACAAATCTTGATGCGATGGAGCTTGTAGGTGCATTATTGAGAAATGCCCCTGAGGTTATATTCTTCTTGAGAGTAATTGCTTTGGTTAATGCGGCAAATTCCAATTTTACCAATGTCGATAAACGAATAAGCTTTTTAAATGAGGAGGTTAGGTTACTTTTCATTAGATTAATGCGAACGGTCGATTATGTGACCACCGTTAATTTGAATGCATTTCAACCTGATGAAAACAGGTGGGAAACCATTTATATGAAAACACCGGCGCAGTGTTTCAAAAATGCTCCGCAGGTGATAAGAGACTTTGTTGCAGAGATAAAAGTTGATGTTATCCCCGAATCGGGGACTATAGAAACGCAGGTTCCTCTTGAAGTGTATTTGATCAATCAGTTTGAAATTTTTGATAAATTAAGGAAAATAAAATTTGAGGGGGACGTTGGGTATGTTGCGCCTACTGAGCAGTTCAGTGATAAACAGGTAGAGGATTATCTTTTTGCATTGTTTATTCGTCTGCTTGGAGAGGTATCAAAGTTGGAAGAGGCGTTTGTTCTTAAAACCGATCCTGTCAAAATAATTGATATAAAAGGCAAGCCAAAAACATTTGTGGGTAAGAGTCTGTTTGAAAAAATAATTAGTGAAAAACTGAAAGCGTTTAAAACTGCTCAAAATAAACTTATTGATGCGGCAATGGATCTTGCAGGTGATCCAAGAAGTACGAAGTTGGAAAAGGCTTATAATGCTGCTGAAAATAATCTTGCCAAAGCAAGTGAAGAGATAGAAAAAGTAACTCTTGAATTTAGAGGGTATATGAGCTTGTATCCTTATGAGAGAACTCTTGGGTACAAGCCTGAAAGAATTCTTGACGTGATGATGCGTGAATGTAAGCGTGCTTACCGGAACGCAAAGAATAAAGAGGCCTTTGTAGCAATATTCTCCAAAGTTTACGGGCTTTTTGCCAAAAATTTCCCTATGACCGAAAAGGATCTTTTGGCGTATGTACAGAATTCCGAACCAATTAAGTCGCCTATAAAAATTATCGGCGCAGGTTCCCAATAAAAGAAGGGCCGGTTAGAACACAAAAATTCTAACCGGCCCTTCTTTAAATAAAAACTATATTATTCGGGATTTTTTTCCGTCGTCACCTCAGTTGGTGCCGCTTTTTTTCGCATGAACGTTGGAGTGTCAAAATCGTTTAAATCAAATTTCATCTCCTCCAGCTCTTTTGCTGCAGGTTCAACTAAGGTCTCTGTTTTAGCAAGTTTTGTAATGATATCAGGCATCTTAGTTTTCACATCTATTTTTGGTGCTGAACGTTGAAATCCGGTTGCAATTACCGTTATTACAATCTCATCTTTTAATGTCGCATCAATTGCGGATCCAAGAATTATATTTGCATCATCGCTTGCATTTTGGCTTATCAGGGTTGTTGCTTGGCTTATCTCTTGCAGTCCGAGATCTATGTTTCCTGTGATATTAATCAGAATACCTCTTGCACCCGTTATACTTGAATTCTCAATGAGCGGTGAGTTTATTGCAGCCAAAGCAGCCTGCTCTGCGCGATTTTCTCCACTTGCGCGGCCGGTTCCCATGATGGCCATTCCAGCATCTTTCATGATTGCTCGTACGTCTGCAAAGTCTACATTTATATGTCCGGCCTTTGTGATGATATCGACAATTCCTTTTATTGCCTGTTTTAAAATGTCATTTGATTTTGAAAATGCGTCAAGCATTGAGATATTGGGTTGGGATATTTCAAGTAACCTTTGATTTGGTATGACTATTAAAGTATCAATTGACTCACGCAGTGATTCAATTGCATCTTCGGCATGCTTTGCTCTTCGTTTACCCTCAAATAAAAA
>CAZSLQ010000013.1:19369-20711 GCA_964607885.1 uncultured Pseudomonadota bacterium | reverse complement strand
CCCTTCTTCGGCATTAACTCGCCTTGGCGTTCCCTCAAATAAAAATGGTTTTGTGACCACGACAACCGTAAGAATTCCCAACTCTTTTGCCGCATTTGCAATTACCGGTAGTGCTCCTGTTCCGGTTCCGCCGCCAAGTCCTGCCGTTAAAAAAAGGATATCGGTATTCATTATGTGTTGTGATATGGCATCAAAATCCTCTTCTGCGGCTCGGCGTCCCAGATCAGGATTTGATCCGGCACCTAATCCCTTGGTTATCTTTGCTCCCAACTGTATTTTGCATGGAGCGGGAGATTGCTGAAGCGCCTGTAGGTCAGTGTTGGCCACGACAAACTCGACCGATTGAAATTCTTCGCTATTTACCATGCTGTTGACTGCGTTGCTACCTGCACCCCCAATCCCTATAACTTTTATTGATGCTCCTAGGTTGGCAATTTTTTCTTCCTCGAGCACACTTAACTCAATCATCCTCAACTCCTTTTTAAAAGAGGTCATAAATCCAAGATTTCATTTTTTTAAACACCCGCTTTAATGCGGTTTTATCAGCTGAAAAGAACTCTTTATCTCCACATTGGCCGATCGAATAAAGTAGTAATCCGTATCCTGTTGCATATGCAGGGCTTTTTAATATATCAGGAATTTGATAGAGCGAGTTGCCCTGTGGGAGTCCTATCCTAACAGGCATATCAAGTTTTTCTTGGGCCAAATCTTTTAGTCCGTCAAGTAGTCCTCCGCCTCCGGTGATGACTAAGCCAGCGGGCATTAGAGCTTTTACCTTAAACTGGATCAGCTCATCAATAAGTATATCTAATATCTCTTGTGCTCTAAACTGCAAGATTTCTCCGGCAGCACCAAGTTGAACCGATTTTTTCCCTCCATCAAAACCCAGATCAATTTCCAAAGTTTTTTGTTTTAGGATTTCAATCTGTTCGGATGATACGGTTCCTTGAATTTTTTTAAGCTCTTCAGCTTTTTGAGTAGGTATACCAAGGCCTATTGCGATATCGCTTGTAAAAAGATTTCCGGCTATTGGAATGACCTTTGAATGTCTTATTCTTCCGTCTTTGTAAATTGCAAAATCGGAGGTTCCGCCACCGATGTCAAGGATCCCGGCTCCCAGTTCTTTTTCATAAGGTGTTAGAACGGCGTGAGCCGATGCGAGTTGCTCAAGGACTATATCTGATACTTGGACTCCTGCCAGCTCACAAGCTTTAATTATATTCTGTGCCGATGCAACGGATCCGGTTATAATATGTGCCTGTGCTTCAAGCCTAACTCCGTACATTCCCAGTGAATCAAGGACATATTCCTGTCCGTCTACCTTGAAGTATTGTGGAAGTAC
>CAZSLQ010000013.1:12079-19343 GCA_964607885.1 uncultured Pseudomonadota bacterium | reverse complement strand
GATATCCGACTGTTTGATCTCTTTGCCTTTTATTGCAACCACGCCTGTAGAATTAAATGATTTTATATGACTGCCTGATATTCCTACGCAGGCCGATTCGATCTTAACCCCCGCCATTCCCTCGGCTTCTTTAACCGCTTTTTTTATAGAGTCTACAGTCATGCCGATATTTACAACGACGCCCTTTTTAAGCCCGTATGATGGGTACTGGCCGATACCTATAATATCAAGTTCTCCGTTAAGATCTGTTGTTGCAATTAGCACGAAAATTTTTGTGGTTCCTATGTCGATGGCCGCAACATTTTTCCCAAAAACTTTTTTCTTCATCCCCTCCCCTCCCTGATCGAATTCTCCAGCTTTGTTATTATGCGATTTTTAAATCTTAGATCCATTAACATCATCTGGTTTTTCTTACATCTCGCTTTCTTCGTATGTACAAGCATTTGGTAAAGTTCTTGTGCTTTTATAAATTTTTCTTCTTCAAAAATAGTTTTTTGACTGGTCACGAAGATGTATTTTAATTCCGGATTTTTTGGCGTCAAGTAAATTTCTGTTGGTTTTATAAAATTTATTTCATAATTTTGTGTGTATTTATTTGGAATCTGCTTGATAAATAGATATGTATTTGGGGATAAAAATTTATTGTTAACAGATATATTATTTAAATTTTCGATATTGAACTGGTCGAAGAGAGATTTTGGGAACAGTTGTTTTTTATTGCCAAGCACCATCTCTTTATTAATTAAACAGAATGGTTCCATTCCTATAATTTTGATCTTTAGGATATGTTTATTTATTTGAGAATCAAATTTTTTTATTATGGGGAATTTGTGCTTCAAAGCTAAATAAAATTTGTGTTGGTCAAAACTTAACAAACTTTCTTGGGATACTAATATATGAATGAAATCCTGAATTTGATTTTTTAGGCTTAAGGAGTAGATATTTTCAAATTCTATTTCAAAATTTTCTATTATAAGTGTTGATGTCGATTGCTCCTGAGCTGAAGTGAGAATTTTTTTGATTAAAGAAATGGTTGACGGAATCAGTATTAGACAGATCAATGTAAAAATACTGACTCCTCGAATGTTCTTATATTTTGAAATTCCTACTTTCATCTTGAGTCACACTATTTAACCAACACTCAATTTAGGCTCGAGCAAATTGCTACATGTAATTACTTCACTCAATTTAGTAATAACAAAATATAAGTTAAAAAAGCAAAGAATTTTTATTTAGAGGCCTTTTTGCCAAGATTTTCTTTTTGATTTTGAGCGGGTATTTTTGTGATGTTTGTTTTCGTGTAGCTTTTAATGTTTCGGAATGAATAAAAATCTCTATCCGAGACAAAGCTAAACGCTTTACCGGATTTTCCGGCTCTTCCCGTTCTTCCAATTCTATGAACGTACGATTTTTCGTCTTCAGGTATTTCGTAGTTAAAAACTATGTCGATGTTAGGTACGTCAATTCCTCTTGCAGCAACGTCGGTTGCGACAAGAACCTGTATCTTACCTGATCTGAACTGTTCCATAATTCTGTTTCTTTTAGGTTGGCTAACATCCCCATGTATTCCTTGTGCGGCAAAACCGTGTTTGTAAAGTTTTGCAGAAATATTATCCACTTTTCTTTTTGTGTTACAAAAAACGAGTGACAGATATGGGTTGTGTTCTTTTAAAAGATCTTTCAATAGATCGAGCTTGTTGTTGTGATCTACTTCAAAATAATACTGTTCGACGGTAGTTGCAGCCGATTTTTCATTTGAAACTCGGACAAGCTGTGGATTTTTTTGGTGTCTTTTAACAAGGTCCAAAATGTCTGAAGGCATTGTTGCTGAAAATGTTATTGTTTGACGTGTTTTAGGTGTTCGTTGCAGTATTTTTTCAATGTCAGGTCTGAAACCCATGTTCATCATCTCATCTGCCTCATCCAGGATAACTGTGGATATGGTGTTTAAATTAAATGAGTTCCGATTTAAATGGTCAATCAATCTACCCGGAGTTCCGACAATAATCTGAGGATTTCTTCTTAGATCACTTATTTGGCGTCCGATTGGTTGCCCGCCGTAAACGGCAAGAACGGAGATATTTTTTTTGTATTTTAAAAATTTTTTTAACTCTACGGAGACCTGAATGGCAAGTTCTCTTGTAGGGCATATAACCAAGGCCTGTAAAGTTTTTCTGTTACTGTCGATTTTATCTATCAACGGAAGGCCGAATGCAGCGGTCTTTCCTGTTCCCGTCATAGCAAGACCTGTTACATCTTGTCCCTCTTTTATCAAGGGGATTGCCTGTGATTGGATAGGAGAGGCATGTGTAAAGCCCATTTCTGAAATAGCTTTTAAAACCTCTTGTGATAAATTCAGATCTTCAAATTTTATTTTGTTACTCACGTTTTAATATTTCCTTAAAATGTTATTAGGGTTTATTGAATTAACTATTAGATCTCTTAAGAATGCTTAATTATTCTAAGATTAACAGGAATATTCTGTTTGTCAAAAACGACTTAAAATGCGTTAATTAAGGGTTTTTTGCTTTAAAAATGGATTTTTCCGGGAATTATAAATAAATTAAGGCGGGCAGTCTTTAACTAGCAGGCTTACGCCCGCGGGCCGTGGATTACAAATTTTTTCACGATCGAGTCGGAGAAAAATTATAACCCCGGATCTTCATTAAAAACCTCGGACAACCGCAGTTGCCGACACCAACAAATCCAATGCAGGCTCAAATTGGGGTTTATTCCTCTTTTAAATCGGAGGGAGGAGGCTTTTTCCAAAGAAAAAGATGAGCCTTTAGCGCACCGGATGGTTAGTGGCCGCCCTTAATTTTCTTACTGATTTCAATCTCTAAATCTATAGTATTATATTTTATATTTGAAAATCAATATTTTGATTAAAATTTCCAATAGACATGATTGGGTGCGGTGAATCTATCATTCGTAGATGTCTTTGCGATGTTTAATTGCGGATATAATTACAGTCTTATTTTCTATTTTATATACAACTCTGTAATCTCCAACCCGCAGTCGGCGATACCCCTTAAGATTGTAGCGTAATGGCTTCCCAAAACCTATGGGGTCCATGGAAAGGCGCTCTTCAATTGCTTGTTTTATTTGTCCTCGGGCGCGTTTAGAAAGAGCAGGGATATCAACAGAGACCACCTGTTTAAGATATTCGATGCTATACACATTATTTCCAAGCATCTTTATGTGAAACTCTCTTTCCCGGCTTATTTTCCACATCTCTTTCACGGGAATCTGCGATGGCTGATAACGCCATATCTTCATGCCTTTCAAGGGCTTCCAAAATAAGCTCTTTTGCAATGAACGAAATGGATTTACCTTTTTGTTTTGCAAGAGACGAGATTAAATCTGCTGTTTCTTTGCTAAAAGTAACATTAAACCGTGGATTTTTTGTTGGCATACAATCTCCTTTGGTATTTAGAATAAAAGGACATGGATGCAGTGTATCACTTTTGCATCACTTTGTCGACTTAATCTTTGTCGATGCCAAAAACATCAAGATCCCCGCCGCTACAGACGCATTGTATGATATGTCACCGGTGCGTTGTGGGAGGGTTATGGGCTCACCTAGTGAAAGTATGTTTTTGCTAATTCCCATCGCCTCATTTCCAATCACCAAGCAGAGTGGGGTTTTAAATGATACCTCAGTTGCATTTTTCCCATTTAAAACGGCCATATACATTGTATAACCGGCCTTTTTTATCTCTTGAGCGGCTTGTGCGGCCGATGGTGCCAGGTAGATATCAAGGTGTTCTGCCAGGCCGGCTGAGGCTTTGAATGAGGCGGATGTTAAGATAGAGGCACCTTTTTTACATAAAACAACTCCGTCTATTCCCGTGCAGTATGCCGAACGGAGTATTGCTCCCAGATTTTTGACATCTTGTATTCCATCAAGCATTAAAATAAAAGGTTTTTTTTCTGCGTCAAAAACTTTTGAACAGTATTTGAATGGAGTAACCCAAGCCAAAACACCGTTATGCTCAGTTGTTCCCGTCATTTTATCAAGAACCTGTTTGGGAACATACTGAATTTGAGGCAGCTGTTTTGTAAAATAAGGTTTTATTCGATCCCAACCCTGGGGTAGTGGCTTGGTCGTGTAGATGGACAAAATTCTTCTTTTTTTTGCTTTCAAAACTTCAATGATCGGATGAACACCGTAAATAAGTTCGTTTTGTGATTTCATAATTTTTCTCAAATTTTATAAATTTTCACTTGTGTTAAAACAATGATTTGTTTAAAGTTTATAGCAAAAACTAAGTTAGGCAAAAGGGGAAATGATAATCTAATTTTAAGGGCGAAAATGTATATACTCGAAGGTAATATCGGAGCCGGCAAATCAACTTTTTTGAAATTGATAGAAGCTAACCATTCAGATATCTCTGTTGTGCAGGAACCTAAAGAAAACTGGGTAACTCCTACAGAGGGGACCTCCCTTTTTGAACGTTTTTATCATGAACCTACACGTTGGGCTTATACCATAGAGACGCTTATTATGACCTGTCGTGTAAGAGAGCACCTTCAAGCACAAAGGGTCTCCAATCCTAACCGCCTCATGGAGCGTTCGGTTTATTCAGGGCATTACTGCTTTGCTAAAAATGGTCTTGAGAGTGGGTATTTCACAAATCTTGAATGGTACGCCTATTCCAAACTTCTGGAGTTCATGGTTAAAGAACAGTGTCGACTTCCTCTGGGTTTTATTTATTTACGGACGACGCCTGAAACATGTTTTCAGCGAATTAAAATACGCAATCGTAACGGGGAACAGGATATTTCGATCGATTATCTGACAAAGATTCATAATTTACATGAGAAATTTCTTGTGAACCATGCCGAAGTATTTGAAGAGTTGAAAAAGGTCCCGGTTCTCGTACTTGACGGAAATGCTAATTTTCTTCAGGACACAAATTATTTTGAAACGCTTGTTTTTAAAGTACGTGAGTTTATGCAGGCAACCCAGCAGTCCAAGGTTAAAACTGCTACAAGAACAACATTCCCTGAACTAAGTTAAAAGTCGCTTCTCAACTTTTTGCATCTTTTTAAATTGCTCATCGGTTGTATGATCATATCCTGCAAGATGGGCAATTCCGTGGGCTACAAGTGCACAGAGATGCTCATCAAATTCCCGAGCCCAAGTTTTTGGGGCGTCTTTCTTAGCAAATTCAACCGATATAATTATATCGCCTAAGTTTTTGTCCTCAAGTGACTTGGGTTTTATCTTTTGACCCGGTTTTAAGTAGTCATGAAAAGGGAAAGATAAAACGTCAGTGGGCTTATCTTTCCCGCGAAACTGTTTATTCAATTTTCTAATTGTTTTGTCTGTTGTTAAAAGTATACCTAGGTCAAAATCCCGGTATCCTAACACACCAAGCATTTTTTCTACCTTGGTATGCAGTTTTTTTGTATCGACTTTTATTTTTCTTTGCCTATTTTTAATCAGAATCATTCTATGTTAACCATGGCTATAAAAGTTTCACCGATTTGTTCAAGCTTAGTCAGGTCCTGTTTTTGACTATACTCTACTTTTAACGCTTTGGTAATCCCCGAAATTAACACTTCTTGTGATTTAATTTGAGTAAGCATTTTTTGATCATCAGAACAGATTACAAGCTTTTGTAACTCCGTTTTTAATGACAACTTGGCTTCGCTTTTTAATTTGCGCACAGAATTGATAACCGTTAATACTTTTTCAAGAGTCAGCGAACTTTCTTCAAAATTATATTTAAATCTATCCGTTTGAAATTTAGTTAAGTGTATTGAGTTGTCCCCCTCAGTTGCCTTGTAAAGATTCAGATACAAAGCTTCTGTGATGTAAGGGATAATTGGACTGAAGAGTTGTAGAATTCCAAAACCCACTTCATAAAGCACAAATTTTGTTGCCTCAATCTCATCTTTTGTGTACTTATCCGGGTTGAAAAATCTGTCTTTTATTAGTTCAAGATAGTTATCACAAAATGTTTGCCAGAAAAATTTTTCTGTAATTTCAAGCGCCGAACAGTATTCATACTTATCATAAGCCTGTAAATAATGTTGCACTGTTTTACTGAAATTATGCAGCAACCACTGATTTACAGCATCAAGCTTTGGGGTCTCTGTTGGCTTTTGGTATTCCCCGAGCTGCTCAGAGCAGAAGCGCAAAGCATTCCATAATTTTGTTAATAAACGCTGCCCTATTTTCAGCTGATTTTCGCTGAACGCAGTGTCAATTCCAAGTCTGCCGTTTGCTGACCAATACCGTATCACATCAGCAGGATAAGATTGTAATAATGCCTCCGGAGACATTTTGCTATTCTCTTTTGATTTTGAAATTTTCTCCTTACCCGACAAAACGTGTCCGGAAATAACGATGTCTTGCCACGGTATCTGTCCGTTATGAAAATATGCTTTGGCAATTGTGTAAAATGCCCATGTGCGAATGATATCATGCGCTTGTGGCCTCATGCTCATCGGAAGTTTTAATTTGTCGGGAGATTGATTTGGCCACTTTAAATTAATTTGCGGCGTAAGTCCTGAAGTATTCCACGTGTCCATGATATCTGTTTCAGGTGTAATATTTTTGGATCCACACTTTGTGCATTTTTCGCCGGGCAATATTTGCTCTTGCGGGTCAACCGGAAGTTCCTTTTCATCTGCCAACAAAATCTGACCGCAATCTTTGCAGTGCCAGACCGGGAATGGTATTCCGTAGAATCGTTGGCGAGAAATACACCAATCCCAGCTCAAATTTTTTACCCAGTCGACATACCTGACTTTCATGTGCTCCGGGTGCCAGTTGATTTTGTCAGCCTGGGCAAGTAACTCCTCTTTGTAATCAAGAATTTTAATAAACCATTGAGGGACCGCCAAAAATTCTATCTCCTGTTTGCAGCGCTCATGAACATTAACGTTATGTACTATTGGTTTTTGGCCAAGCAGTTTATTTGATTCTTTTAAGAGTTCCAAAACCTTTTTCCTTGCATCGTGTACCGATAGGCCTGCAAGAGGTCCGGACTGCTCAGTCCATTTTCCGTCGCGACCAACTACCTGCACCAACGGTAAGGAGTGTTTTTTAAACCAGAAAATATCGGTCTGATCACCAAACGTGCAGCACATAACAAGTCCTGTCCCTTTTTCCATATCCACTTTTTCATCAGATAAGATAGGAACCTGTTTTTCAAATACCGGTACAATTGCTTTTTTCCCGGCCAAATTTTTATATCTCTCATCATCAGGATGATAAAATACCGCAACGCAAGCGGGCAAAAGTTCAGGC
>CAZSLQ010000013.1:11412-12069 GCA_964607885.1 uncultured Pseudomonadota bacterium | reverse complement strand
TTTGTCCATCCGAAGTTGTAAATTCAATGTCATTAAATGTGCTTGAAACATCGGAGTCATCAAGCTCCGCTTGGGCAACAGAAGTTCTGCAGGTGGTACAGTATAAAGCCGGTTCTGTCTTACGGTATGCAATACCCTTTTTGTATAAATCTATGAAAGAGTACTGCGAGATTCGGCGTACATTTTCTGCGATTGTTGAGTAAGTTTTTGTCCAGTCAATTGAAAGGCCAAGTTTTTTATAAAGGGCTTCAAACTCTTTCTCTACCTCATGTGTCTCTTTTAAACAGAGTGCAATAAATTCGGAACGTTTCATCATGTGAGCTTTGACGCTGTTTTTCTTTTCAACAAATCGTTCGGTTGCAAGTCCGTTGTCGTCAAAGCCTTGTGGGTAAAAAACATTGAAACCGCGCATTCTTTTGAAACGTGCAATTAAATCCTGATGCGTGTAGGAGTAGACGTGTCCGATGTGCAGCGACCCGGAAACCGTAGGAGGAGGTGTGTCCATGCTAAAAACTTTTTCTGCCGAGTTTGGGTTGAAGCTATAGATTTTCTCTTTTTCCCACAACTCTCGAATATTTTTTTCTGTTTGCGTATGATCGTATATTTTATCCAGTATCATTTTAGGTCCTTTTCAGTATCTCCTCAATAGTCTAATTA
>CAZSLQ010000013.1:0-11402 GCA_964607885.1 uncultured Pseudomonadota bacterium | reverse complement strand
TTTTTTTGACTATTAACAATAAATTATTAACTTTTTTATTTATTTGCTTATTTGTAAACCAAGAAGTTAAGGCTGTACGCTTTGAAGTTTGGACTGAAGAGTATCTCCGGTCAATGCACGATATTTGTAACGGCGCAGAAGGGGTTTTGGCATTGATCCGAATACCTTTGGTCTGTGCTGCAAATACATCTACTTTTACTAAAGATAAAAGTACCGCGCAGAAAGTTATTGTGATTGCGGCCGATCTTGTAAGATTCTATGGAGAGATTTTTTCGGTTATCAATAAAGAGGATGCTCGTGATTTGCATGGGTTTGATTATTTTTGGATTTTTCAGGATGGGGTAAGCGTAATAAAACACATGATAGAAATAAACACTCCTCCAAACAAAGAAAATATTAACGCAAAACCTGAAGAGCTTAAAAAACTTAACAGAATATTAAAGGAGTTACATGAGGTTTTTTTACCTTTTATTGAGGGTGTCTCCGCATTTTTATATGCCTCTTTGGTAAATTATGAAAATGAGCCTAAAAGCCTTGTTGAGCTTAGAAATTTATGCAAATCCATAAACTCAATGAGCCGCGTATTGGATAGATTAATTGTAAGTGAAGATAAAACTTTCGAGCAATATGCTTGGTCTGTGGCTCTTGTTTTTAACATTATAAGTTCGTACGCTTTGTTGGATAAATATTGTAAATTAGTCTTAAGTGAAAAACGCGAAAAGGCTGAGGAGGACTACAAACGTTATAAATCTTTCGAAGACGATTTCTTTAAATCTTATTCACGAGCTTCTGGCGCCGGTGGTTCAAGCTCAAGCGGTACGAGCTATGGTGGCTTTGCTCAGGCTGATCCTAGGGCTGATGCTTGCCGAATTCTTGGAATTTCGCGACAAGAAAGTTGGAACAGAGATGTAGTGAATAAGGCTTACAGAAGGGCGGCAAAAGCAGATCCTTCAAGATTAAGAGAAATAAATGGAGCAAGAGATACTCTGGTTCCAAGGGAGTCTCATCTTGTGTATGGCCCGGGAAGAGATGCCACAGGTATGTAGATTAATAAATAAGCCCCCGGAATTTCCGGGGGCTTATTTATTAGCGATTGATTTTTGGCATATGTTGTTTTATTGTTTGCAATGTACTATCGATTGCAACTCTTACCTGCTCCATTTTTAACATAGTAAGGCCGTAATAAACCAAGAATAGACCAAAGAAAAAGAATAGAATTTGTAAAATTACTTTGTAAGCAAGAGCTATTAAAATTGCTCCGATTACAAGTGCAACTATCCCTTTTATGACATCGGCATTACAAGACTGTCCATTACCATTCATAATAATCTCCTTTTTTGATAAATTACCAAATCAAATTATGCTAACATAAAAATATTTTCAAATTCAATAGAATAGTTATGTTTGTTTTAGTTGTGATCAAGATGTTTTTGAATTCTACAGATTCCCAAATATATAAAATATATTCCAAGAATTAGAAGTATGTTTTGAAAAACCGCAGCTAGCACAAATGGAAAAATAAGACCGGCTCCGACAATGATCAGAATGATTCCACCAACAAAGCTTTCTCTTCTGTTTCGCATTTTATATGCTCCCCTGAAATGAGATAAAAAGTTTGACTATAATATTTTGACGGTAGCAAACTTTTGATTTGCTTGCTACCAAAATCTTTTGGCTGCAAAGGCTCTTCCCGAACCTGACTTTAAATATTTCTCAAAGGCTGTTGCTTTAAGTTTATTTTTAAAGCCGAAAAAGGCTATCAATTCCCAGGGTCTGTATTGTTTAGTATGCACAGATCCTCCGGAATTATGCGTTTCTAAGCGTTGTTTTAAATTTTCGGTATTGCCTATGTAAGTTTGGGAAGTGTCTTTTAAAGATCTGATAAGATATACGTAAAACATATAAAAAAACCGGATGTGCCAGTCCTCCTACGCTAAAAGCTTCGGCGGACAGCTTTCGCTTTTTTCTAGAAAAATTAATTTACTTATTTATGCCAATCCTTTAAAAAACTGGCCGTGCCAGCTGAAGCCTTGGCGAAAGCTGGCGTCCCCAAGGGGATTCGAACCCCTGTTACAGGAATGAAAATCCTGTGTCCTAGACCGACTAGACGATGGGGACATATATTTCATAGAATTTTTAGGACATAAAAAAGTGAGCCGCGCAGGAATCGAACCTGCGACCCACAGCTTAAAAGGCTGTTGCTCTACCGACTGAGCTAGCGGCTCGTTATATTATGCATAAAATCTACAAAAATGAGCACTTATTGTCAAGAGAATAAAGACAATTATTTAAAATTAACCAAGTATCTTACTGCAAACCAGGCAGTAAATTCCTACACCCAGAATATCCATCAAAGTAGTTAAAAACGGTGCTGCCGAGTGTGCAGGATCAAGGTTTAGACGTTCAAGAATTAAAGGGATCAATGTTCCCAAAGTTATTGAAGTTATAATAATTAGGAAGAGTGAGATACTAATTGCTATTGTGCTTATGATGTCATGAGATGTGTAATAAACTCTTGTGAATCCCACCAGTACGATAATTAAAGACATAATTACAGAGATCCCCATTTCTCGAATCAACATCTTTATTCCGTTTTGTCGTGTGATCTCTTTAGTTGTTAATCCTCGAATGACAAGTGTTGCAGATTGATTTCCCGCATTTCCACCTGTTCCGATAAGCATTGTTAAGAAGAATGTGATAATTGTGTACTGGCTTAACATGGTATCATACCTTGCCAATATAAGACTTGAAAAACTTTGTAGAAGTAAGAGTCCTAAAAGCCAAGGAATTCTTTGCCAGATGAGCCGAATGGTTGGTGTTGAAAAATAACTGTATTCAAGCGGTGCCTGTCCGGACATTTTATAGACGTCTTCGCTTTCCTCTTCCGTTATAATTTCAAAGAGATTTTCCGCTGTGATGATTCCGAGAAAGTGCTTTTCTCTGTCTATTACAGGCGCTGAGGTTAAGTTGTAGTGTTTCATCTGGTTGGCGACCTCTTCCTGATCTTCATCTACGTCTACAAGAAATTCAACTTTGTCCATAATTTTACTGAGCAGCGTCTCCGGTTTATTCATGACAAGTTTATCAAGCGTTAGGCTACCGACCACTATATTATTTTTGTCTGTTACATAAATTACGTTATCCACCGATTGCTTAGGTGTAAGCCTTTGAAGAACCTCTATGCTTCGCTTTATTGTAAAGTTTTCCTGTAGCGTCAAAACATCCGTTTCCATCCTTGCTCCGGCAGATTCCGGTGCAAAGCTTCTAAGCGAGATTAATTTGTTACGTTGTTTGACCTGTAAAAGTTTTAGGTACTTTTCCAGTTCTTCATCAGAGATATGTTCGAAAAGATCGGTTAATGCACTTACAGGTATCTCGGTCAATATATACTCGACGTCATCAATATCAAGATTTGAGAGAATGAACGCTTGGGTTGGTTCATCAATATTTTCAAAAACGCTACACCCCAGTTCTTGTGGTAGCTTTTTGAATAAAGCAATTCTCATCTCATCGTCAACGTTGTTTAGTATCAACGCAATGTCGGCAGGGTGTTGTTGTAAAAGAATTTGCCACAAATCTTTTCCAAGAACTGAATCATCTTTGATTATGCTTTCAATGTTATTTTGGATCTGTAAAAGTATTTTTTTTAAGGATAACATGATCATCCCCTTTGGATTTACTGAATGCAAGGCAAATTCCTATTTGACTTTATTTTAACCCAAAATATAATTAAAGAAAAGAGGTTTGCATGTCACAGACGGTTTTAAATGTTCCCATTATCCCTGAAGAATTAGTAGGAGCCAGACTTGATAAGGTCTTATTCCTGCAATTACCGGGCTATTCAAGGTCTTATTTTCAAGACTTGATTGACCGTGGACTCGTTTGTGTTAATGGGAAAAAAATTTTAAAAAGTAGTTACCCTGTTCAGGTTAAAGACAGTATTTTGGTTACCATTCCTCCCGCAAAAGAGTATGATTTAAAACCCATAGAGGTTCAGTTTGATTTGGTTGATCAAACTGACGATTTTCTTGTAATTAATAAGCCTGCAGGGCTTGTTGTTCATCCATCCGACAACAATAAGGATGAGATATCTCTGGTTCACGGACTTTTACATCGATTTAAGGATTTTGCGCAAATTAAAGACGAACAGCGTCCGGGCATTGTACATCGTCTTGACCGCGATACGTCCGGGCTCATGCTTGTTGCTCGTACCGAACGTTCGCAAAGAGAGTTGATCTCCATGTTTGAAAAACGAAGGATGCAAAAAACTTACCTTGCTGTGGTTGCCAGGCATCCTCACAAATCCGGCAAGATTGAGCTACCAATAGGTCGACATCCCATACATCGCCATAAAATGTCACATCAGGGAGTTGCTAGTCGCGAGGCTCTGAGTTTATACAAATCCTTGGTTTATTATAAGGACAGTTCTTTGCTATCTGTCCAGATTATAACCGGTCGCACCCATCAGATTCGAGTTCACCTAGCCGCAATAGGTCACGGCATTTTGGGGGACTCCGTTTATGGTTATAAAACCAAATTAATTTCTCGCCAAGCCTTACACTCATGGAACCTTTCGTTTGAGTATAAAGGGAAAAAATTTGAATACTCTGTTCCGGTGCCTGAGGATATGCGAAATTTGTTACAAAAGCTAAAAAATGATGAGAAAGCCCTTTACTGATAAAATTTTGAAATTCTTTACAAAGCTAAAAATTGAAAATATATTCAAAATAGTTGTAATGAGTAGGTTTTTAGAGGGAAAGGATTGAGATGTTTAAGATTGTTTGTTGGTTGGCTGCTTTTTTTGCATCAATCGGAGCAATTAACTGGGGTTTGGTTGCTTTTTTTAATTTTAATCTTGTCGAATACATTCACAAAATGGTTGGAATTGAGGGCTTAGATAAAGTTATTTATGGCATTGTAGCCATTGCAGGTATATATAAATTAATAGTGCTTTTAATGTTTAACAAATAGGCTTAGGTGAAGCTTTAATAGATACGGCGGGTATTGCACCCGCCGTTTTGTTTTAAATGTTATATTTCCAGATCTTTTGTTGACAATCTCTGCTTAACCCGTATAATGAAGCTACAGTTGAATTTGATAAATTATGACGCGGGGTAGAGCAGCCTGGTAGCTCGTTGGGCTCATAACCCAAAGGCCGCTGGTTCAAATCCAGCCCCCGCAACCAATTCCCGGCCCCGTCTGGGTTTTTTAGTTTTTAAGATTCTTTCTAATATCATCAAATGTTTTAAGCTCCACCAGATCAACGGCCTCTTCAAGCCTAAAATTTCCAATCTTAGTTCGCTCCAGCTCATAGGTTGTTGCTTTTAATCCCATTTTTTGCGCAATATCATTTGCCAGAGATCGTACGTATGTCCCTTTTGATACTTGAGCCCTAAACGTAAAAAATGGCGGCTCTACGCTTAAAAGCTCGATTTTATAAATCTCGACCACGCGACTCTTTTTTTGAACTATCTGCTCAAGTTCCGTTTCTCCCAGTTTTTCTTCTCGTGCCAATTCATACAGGGGCCTGCCCTGATGTTTTAATGCAGAGTAAATTGGTGGTGTTTGAATATAGCTTGAACCAAGTTCTTTAATGGCTTTTTCTATCTGTTGTACAGTAATTTTGTTAACAGGCTGGGTTTGCAGAACCTTACCTGTCAGATCCAAGGTATCTGTTAATTCGCCCAATTTGGCTTTAACAACGTACTCTTTATCTTTTGTCATCAGTTGATCAATTGATTTTGTTGCTTCTCTTCCTATGCAGATTAGCATGAGCCCTGAAGCAAATGGGTCAAGTGTACCTGCATGACCTATCTTTATTTTTGTTTTCAAAATCCGCTTGATATGCCTGATGCAGTCGTAGGATGTAATCCCTTTAGGTTTATTTATTTTGAGTATTCCTGAAAAGTTTATTTCTTGCATGTTCATTTTTTGGTTTTTAAAAGATTATTAATTTCTTCAAGTAGAGTTGCACCATCTAATGATTTATTGTCTTTTTCATCTTCTTTATAAATAACTCGGTTACAATCTTTTCCCTGCTCTTTTATAAAAAATATAGCTAAAGGGTAGTTGTCATATAAATGTGCTGCGCTAGGTAAAAGTCTTTTCTTGTCGAACCACTTAGTATATGTTTCATTTGAGATTATAATTTTTGCATGAGTTGTATTAGGAATATTAATATTTTCGAACTCAAGTTCTTTTGAATCACTTAAATCAACAATAACGGCTCTACTTTCCTCACCTAGTAGTTTCTGGCATTTGAGTAAACCAATGTTGGTTAAATTTATAAGGTTTGAGAAATCAAACATATTTAACTGCGGTAGCTCTAGGGTGAGTTCTTTTAATGATGATTGAATTTGTTGCAGGCAATTTTTTAAATCTTGATCTTGTATTTTAGCTTCATATATTCTAAAAGCTTTAATTGGTGTATTTGTAAAATCAATTGATTTAATTGTATTTTTGCTTTGGATGTCTAACTTCGTTAGTTTTTTGCAGTTGGAAAAATCTAAGATTAGATTTTCGGGAATCTCTAAAAGATTTTTCAATATGTCTGAATAAGTTAGGTTATCTGTATAGATAAGATTGAATTTTAATTTTATTAGTTTACTTTTATTTTTCTGTAATTGTTCAAAAATGTCTAATCTTTCAAAAGTGGCCATGTCCGAATCACTAAATACAGAGTCGTTAATTTCTACATAAGGAATCATATGCGCAGAAAGTTTTTGGAGTTTATCAGAAAGTGATGAAAGATTCTTTTTTAGGCCGTTCAGGTTGTTTTTTAAGTGGATTAAATTATCCTGAAGATTTTGTGGCTCGGGATCCATGCAAAAAAGATTATAGTTGAGGGTGCTTATAAGCAAAAAAAAGATTAAAGTGTACATATTTCGCCTACTTTAACTGCTCATGAATTTTAAGCAGTTGCTCTTTAAGGGTTTTTATGTTCCTAAAAAACTCTTCTTTTTCTTTAAATGCAGGTCTTATCTCGGTTGTTTCTTCTTCTGTGCTTGCTGCGGTAATTTCAACCGGCGGTTCCGTGTTTTCAAGTTGAGGTATCTCAGTCTCTTGGGCAGCGTCAAATGACGTCTCTTCAGGTGCTTGCTCCATGGCGACAGATTCAACCACTTCAGTTTCAGGTTCAACTTTTGTAGTCTGTTCCGGCTCTTTGCCTTGGAGAATATCCATCAACTGTTTTTTAGCCATTGCGTGAGATAACTTTTTATTAAATACCAGATCTTTTATCGTTGCAAAAACCTTGTAATCCTCTTGTGAGTATTTGCCATCAGAACCAAATTTTCTGCAATCAAACTGTTTTTCCCAATTTTTGATTATAAATTTTTTTACACCCAACTCCCTTGAAAGATCGTCAAGCTTGAAGCTTTTTTTCAAGGGCATATTTTGTGGAATCATCATTTACTCCTTTTTTTGGAAACTTATTAAATCTTGGTTTTGTTGTACCAAATTTCCCTCTGAAATTAAAATATTTTTGATAATTCCGCCGGATATTGCTCGAATCTCATTTTCCATTTTCATTGATTCGATTAATAAAAGTGGCTGATTAGGCTTAATTTCATCACCCAGTTTAACTAATATTTTTACGACCCTTCCGGTCAGCGGGCTTTTAAGTGTAGACTCATCCCATGCTTTAGTTTTATGGTTATATAAGCATGCTTCTTCTTGGATAACAGGTTTTTCTCCAACTTGCTCAACATGCACCTTTGTGCAACTGTTTATAATAAAAATTAGATCCGAGTATTTAATTTTTACCGGACGACTGTTTATTAAAATACTTAAAAGATGCTGTTCAGGGTCATATTTTTCAAGTGATACCTCAAAAATTTTATCATTAATATTGAATTTAAAATATGAAGGAAGTTGTTCGAGTATCTCAATAGAAAAATTTTTTTTATTAATAAGATAATTTTTTATTGCCATTGTTGAGCTTGCCAAGAATTAATTTTTTGTTTTTTATCGTATCTGGAGAGTGGACTATGGTTAATTTTATTTTTAATTAGTTGTAAAACAGTTGCCGCAATCGCTCCAATCTCTTCACTTGTTAGTCCGTCTTCAGATTCAACACTATAAAGTTTTTCCACAAATTCATTTGAAAGAGTTTGTGTGTTGAATCTTCCCGTCATAAAATTCTTTGTTTTTAAAAGTCTTTCTAAAAAATCGATGTTTGTTGTGACGCCCTGGATTTTAAAAGATTTTAGTGCTTGTAGCATATAGGACAGAGCCATATCTCTGTTTTGACCAAAAACCGTCACCTTGGCCTGCATTGGATCAAAAAAAGGTGTGATTTCAGTTCCATTTTCCAGTGCGCTATCGACGCGAATAAAAGGCATTTTAGGGGTTTCTATATAATTTATTTTCCCTGTGCAAGGAGCGAAATTCATCCTGGGATTTTCAGAGTATATTCTGCATTGCATTGCATGTCCTCTTTGCACTATATCATTCTGTTTTAGCCTAAGCTTCTTTGTTTGAGCAATCTCAATCTGTAGTGCTACCAGGTCTATTCCGGTTGTCATTTCCGTAACGGAGTGCTCAACCTGAAGACGTGTATTCATTTCAAGAAAATAAAACTCTTCTTGGGGTGTTACCATAAATTCGATTGTTCCGATGTTTTTGTATCCTACCGATTTGGCCAAATTCACCGCGGCGTTGTACATCTTTTCAAGTGTTTCTTTGCTTACAAATTTACATGGAGTCTCTTCGACGATTTTCTGATAACGTCTTTGTAATGAGCAGTCGCGTTCAAATAAGTGGATATAATTTACCCCGTCTCCCGCAATCTGAATTTCAATATGTCTTGCCTTTTCAAGATATCGTTCTAGAAGAATTGTTGATGTTCCGGATAGCTTTTGAGATTCCGATATGGTTGTTTTTAGTGCCTCTTCAAATTCAGATTGATTATTTACCCTTCTTGTACCCTTGCCGCCACCCCCTAGGGGGTCTTTTAGAATCAGAGGGAATCCAATTTCTTTTGCACTGCAAAGTGCTTGTTGTAACCCGATTTCGGCTCCGGGAACCGTTGGTATACCGGCCTTTTGTGCAATTAGCCTTGCCTGGTTCTTGTCCCCCATGAACCTTATCGTTTCAGGGTCCGGGCCTATCCAGCAAAGCCCTGCAGCTACAACTTTTTGAGCAAAACCGGCATTTTCAGAAAGAAAGCCATAACCGGGATGTATGGCATCACAGCCCGACTTTTTTGCAATCTCGATAATCCGGTCCTGTTCAAGATATGCCTTATATCCGTCAAGGTTTATCAAAAAGGCCTGGTCTGCGTTAAAAACGTGGGGGCTTGAGTTGTCCTGCCGTGCAAAAATAGCAACGGTTTTAATTCCCATTGAATGGGCTGTTTGTTGGATTCGCAGGGCTATTTCCCCACGATTTGCAATTAAAATTTTATTAAATTTTCCCATCTGCGTCTTTATTTATGTGTTGTTTTTACTGTAACGAATGTACTAAAATATCGAATTATATGCGGTTTTGTCAAACGCCAACCTCTATGGGAACAACTTTTTCTTTTATTTGTACCAAACTTGTCTTGCTCACGCCCGTTTGATTTAATTTCAGTTATTAAATATAATAAAAGCATTATATTACTATTTTAATAAATTTTATTTGGAGGCTAATTCATAATGAAGAAATTAAGATTAATTTTTTTAGGAATGCTAATGTTGCAGGTACCGACTTTAGGTGCCATGGAATTGGATCCGGTCGAGCTTCCTATGCAAATGCAAAGAGCCGCACGTCGTTTCACAACACGAGTTATGCAACCAAGAGAAATGAAAGAAGCAAATATCTACAATCCAAATGAAATTTGTCCGGTTTGTCAAGAAACACTTAACGAAGACCAACCCATAATTGCAATACATTGTGCACCAAATGCATCAACAGTAAATGGTCGATACCACTCATGTCACGCAGCATGTTTGCGTGAATGGTGGCAAAATCGTCAGGAACATGTAGCGGATAAGACATGCCTTCACTGCAATAGAATGGTGCCAGCCGAAGTGCCAGGAGCAGCAACTGTAAAGGAGGTATTTAAGAACCATAGAAATAAATTTAATAGAGTAAGTAGACATGGAGCCAAAATTTTTCGTTGTGTTGTAGAATCTGTTCTTGGGCTTTACATGACGGCCCTTGCATTTGAATATTTATCTATTTTCCTAGATACAAGATATTATTTTAATAATGCAGAGTGGTATAGAAAGTGTGTAATAGATGGTTATGGACGTACTTTTTGCGATCGAGAGGTAGCCCTAGGGTTTAAGTTTGCCCTAGAAAACAAAGCAAAAGAATGTGTGTTGCGCGATTGGAAGTTTGGCATTATATGTGGACTTATATATACAACGGCCTACATAATAATCACGTCTATTATTGTTCAACAAGAAGAAGAAAATATATTATTAGGGATTAGAAGACATAGCCCGGTTGGTGATTCAATCAAACTGTTCAAAAAATTAATAAAAGATTTGGTTTTATATTTCAATAATGATCCAGAGTTGATCAGATTTTTTAATGAGGGCGGTGTAATTGAATTGCAACCTCGAAATTCTTAATATGATGGGTTATCTAAGTAGAATTTAATAATTTAATTCAAAGTTTAACTTTGCAATTGTATCTATATAATTCTCTAGAATTTTAATAAAAATATGGCTTATGTTGAAAAAACAAGGTAATTGTGGCATGTAAATGATTAAAAAATAAAGTAAAAATTGTGATTTTATGTTTAAAAACAAATATATATATGGATTTATGAAAAAAAAATTGTACAAAATAGTGAATTTAATGGGCTCTTTTTGTTATCCTATATACAAGGATAAACAGTATTAAAACTTTGAAGCAAGGGGGTACGATGGATTTTAAAAAAATTAAGAATGATTTTCCAATTTTTTCACGAAGAGCCAAGGCAGGTAAAAGATTTATTTATCTTGATAATGGAGCAACAACCCACAAGCCACAACAGGTGATTGATGCGGTTGTTGAGTTCTATGCCATGCATAATTCAAATGTTCACCGTGGTTTATACGATTCCGGTGAGCAGGTAACAAGTTTGTATGAAGGTTCCCGTGAGAAAATTGCAAAATTGATCAATGCGGCAAAGCCTGAAGAGATCATTTTTACAAGTGGAACAACTGACAGCATAAATTTTGCAGCTCAGGCCTGGGCCATACAAAATTTAAAATCCGGTGATGAGATACTTATAACTGTTGCAGAGCATCACTCTAACATGCTTCCTTGGCAGAGGGTTGCAAGACAGACCGGTGCCATTTTAAAATTTATTCCCATTAACAATAAAACGTTCAAAGTTGAAAATCCTGAAAGTTATCTGAATTCCAAAACAAAATTGGTTGCAGTTACAAGTATATCTAATGTGCTGGGGGATATTTGGCAAGAAG
>CAZSLQ010000012.1:17438-24761 GCA_964607885.1 uncultured Pseudomonadota bacterium | reverse complement strand
TTGCAAAATCCTAACCACACATATGCAAGTGCAGGAACTTATACCGTCACACTTATTGCCACCAACGTAGGTGGTAGCAGCACACCGACACCTAAATCGGTTACCGTTACAATACCGCCCGTCGCAAACTTTACCTACTCAATTACAGGACCCAATGTAAGTTTTACAGACACCAGTATAAACTTTCCAACATCATGGAACTGGACTTTTGGAGATGGTGGAACCTCTACCTTACAAAACCCTACTCACACATATGCAAGCTCAGGAGCTTATACTGTCACACTTATTGCTACCAACGTAGGTGGCAGCAGTGCGCCAACACCTAAATCAATTTCTATTGTATCTCCTCCTGTAGCAAACTTTAACTACTCAATTACAGGTCTGATTGCAAATTTTACAGACACCAGTTCCAACGATCCAACCTCGTGGGACTGGAATTTTGGAGATGGTAATACATCTACTTTGCAAAATCCTACTCACATATATGTTGATGAAACTTATACGGTTACACTAATTACCGCTAATACAGCCGGCACAAGCGCTCCTATAAACAAATCACTTTCCATTTCGGATTTTATAGATGGAACATCGGCGGTTAAATATTTAACACAAAATCAGGTTTTCAGAAATGGAGAAAATGCACTTGGGTATGTAAAATTCGAATCCGGAGCAACAATTTTAAGCGACGCCACAGCCATTTTTGACATACTGGAACCATTTACCGGCGGGCTTGATTTACGAGGAACAGGAAGGCTGTATCTTCTGGAAGATCTTTACCTGGATTCTAATTTTACTATCTCCGGAAGTGGAAACATCTGTGGAAACGGTAAAACCATTTTCATGAATGGCAATTTAACAATTCCGGATGATTCAATCATACACATAAGTTGCGACACACTAATAAATGGACAGGGTAAAGAGTTAATTTTTGGACGAAGAGGCAGAATTTTCGTAGATACAAACGTTACACTAACACTACAAAATATGCGAGTCATCCAAACATATAACGATTTTTCCGATCCATGCATCAGACTGGCATCATTTAAAAGCAATTTGGCTTTAAATGATGTTGAGCTTGCGCTATCCCAAGACTTTTTATTTCCTCAAGGACGACTCTTCGTTCATGGAGATGTTGCGGTAACAGGTACCTCTGCCTTTATTTACAAATCTACGCAACACAGCTTTATAGCTCCAAACAGCACTCTTTACTTTGATATAGGAACCACATTTTCTGTTACACCTGCAACACAAACGCCAACAAATAATTTTATTTTAATGGAAGCTCAAACATCAAATCTATATTTTAATGAGTCTTCTCTCTGTTCAACTCCAACCGGATGCAGGTTTACAAAAGGAACTGTAAATTTTGATAACAGATGTTTCTTAAAAAGCAACAGCGCAATCACACTTGCAACAACTCCATTTAGTGACTCAACTTATAATTTTTCCATGGATACATTGACATCATCAAGCGCTTATACGGGTGATTATCCAAGTAGCGTTTCATGGTCGCCAATTGGAAGCCACGTTGCCGTGGTAAATAGAGACTCAAACACATTACGAATATTTGATTCCGTAACGCTTGCGCAAATCGGCAGCGATGCATCCACAGGAACTTCGCCTGTGTCAGTTTCATGGTCAAATACAGGCACACAGCTTGCAGTTGCAAACTCCGGAGATAACACAGTTAATGTGTATAACTTTGACGGGTCCAGTACTCCTTCTCTTGTTGTGAGTAAGACTACAGGAACAACACCATCATGTTGTGCATGGTCATTATATGGAAATTACATAGCAGTAACCAACTCAGGTTCAAACACTTTACAAATTTTTAAAGCATCTACTTTAGCTTTAATCGGGAGTGTTTCTACCGGGACTACTCCATCATCTGTTGCTTGGGCACCGGGAGATAAACTTTTAGCAGTAACAAATTCGGGTTCCAATACACTTCAAATTTTTTCTTTCTCCGGATCCGGTAACCCTACACAAGTAACAAGTATCGTCACAGGCTCCGGACCATCATCTGTTGCATGGGCACAAAATGGAATGTTCCTGGCCGTTACAAACAAAGCAGCCGATACCGTTCAAACATTTTCACTAAACAGTAATCACACACTATCTTTAGTTAGCACAGATGCAACCGATGATATGCCAAGTTCTGCCGCGTGGAAACCGGACGGAACAAATTGTGCTATCGCAAATTATAATTCAGACACGCTACAATTTTTGCCATTTATCAACCAAAGTTCATTAGTCTTAACCGATAACATAGATACTCTGACAACTCCTTCGTCAGTAGCCTGGTCATCCGGTAGTAACATTCTTGCGGTAGTCAACAAAGGTCTTGATACCTTACAAACATTTACATTTGACGGATCCGGCTTATACCAAATCGGTATTAATGCAGACACTGGCGGAGATCCTTGTTCAGTATCCTGGGCTTGGGATAGCGGTTTTATGGCCCTGGTAAATCAATCGTCAAATACTTTGCAAACATTTGCAACGTTCTGGGCCAATCCCGCACAAGTCGGAGGTAACATAACCACAGGGACAACCCCAATTTGGGCCGAATGGTCACATGATGGAAAATATATCGCCGAAGTTAACACAGGTGGAAACTCATTACAAGTCTATTCATTTAATGGTGCCAACGCTGCACAGGTAGGCAGTAATATAGTAGGTGTTGGCGCCACACGTAGCTCTGTAACATGGTCCCCATTGGGATATTACATAGCAGTCGTTAATAAAGTAAGTCCATTCCCTAACCTTGGAACGTTACAAGTGTTCTCATTCAATGGTTCTAGTACCCCAACTCAAGTTGGAATTGATGTATCAACAGATGCCGATCCTGCATCCGTCGCCTGGTCTCCCGATGGAAATTATATTGCCGTCGGAAGTTTTGGCTTGGAGGTATTTGCTTGTAATGGATCAGCCACCCCAACCCTTGTAACAAATGTATTTAGCATAGGACGTGAATGTCGCGTAGCATGGTCTCCAGATGGACAATTTATAGCTGTGGTTGACCCTCTTAATAGCTGGACGTTAAAAGTATATTCGTTTAACGGAAGCACTCTTACTATCGGTCCATACTCAGTCTCATGGTCTCCCGATGGCAAATTTATAGCCGTAAATGCTAATAGCGGTACTTTATGCGTATACTCATTTGACGGATCAAGTACCCCAGTGCAAGTTGGAAATACTAAATCTCTAGGAGGTCTACATCCAATATCAGGATCATGGGCTCCCAACAGTCCATTTATCTCTGTGTTCGGATACAATGTAGGAAGATTCCAGTTATACTCATTTGATGGAGCCGGAACTCCGACACAAGCAAGTAACATCATGCTCACCAATGGATCCAAACCTAGCTCTGGGATGTGGTCTCCGGATGGACAATTTGTTGTTATAGTTAATGAAAATACTAACGTCATGCAGGTATTTTCGATCTATTCAATACAAAAAATTGGAGCTGACGTATCCACGGGAAGCGCACCATATTCAGTCTCATGGTCATCAAATAGTGAATTTATGGCCGTTGTCAATCGAAACGCAAATACATTACAGGTATTCTCTTCTAATGGAACCAAGACACCAACCCAAGTAGGTGGCAATGCAACTACCGGAACAAACCCACATTCTGTCTCTTGGTCACCAACTGCAAATCATATTGCCGTTGTAAATGATGGGTCTAACACATTACAGGTATTTTCATTTAATGGATCCAGCACTCCAACACAAATAGGAAGTAACGCAACTACAGGAACAAACCCACGCTCTGTCTCATGGTCACCGGGAGGCAATTTTATTGCTGTCGTTAATTACGGATCTGACACTTTACAAGTATTTTCGTTCAATGGCTCCACTACGCCAACTCTGGTAGCAAGTGTATCTACATATAGCGGAGACACACCTAATCCAAGTCAAACAGTTGCAGTAGATTGGTCGCCAACAGGTAATTTTATTGCCATATCTAATGGGTTTGATGCAACAATAATGGTATTTTCATTTAATGGGATAAGTACCTTAACTAAAGTTGGCGGTAATGCATATGGAACTTTGTTCCCATCTTCAATATCTTGGGACTCTAGTGGTAATCACTTTGCCATTATTAATGTTAATAACATATTACAAATTTTCTCTTTTGACGGAATAAGCACACCATCTGAGGTATGCCGAATAACCACAACAGGAGCGGGCCTTTCGAGCATGTCTGTTTCTTGGAATCCAAATAAAAATTTTATTAACATCACTGATGGCGATACTAATACGCTACAAACATTTCTTTTTAATCCATCCAATAATACTATAAATAAGGTGTATAGCGACTTGGCTACAGGCAGCACACCAACTTCAGTTTCATGGGCACCCGATGGCAATTACATTGCAGTAACCAATGCTACCTCTAATACATTGCAGAAATTTTGGTTTAATACCGACATAGGCCCAATGCAAGTTGGTAGCGACGCCACTACAGGCACCAAACCAAACGCGGTAGCCTGGTCACCTGCAGCAGATTTCATTGCAGTTGTTAATTCAACATCTAATACTTTACAGGTATTCCCATTCAACGGTTATAGCATAGGGACTCCTTATGCGCCTGCAGCCTCCACTGGAACAGAGCCCTACTCATTAGAGTGGTCAACCGATGGGAAATTTATTGCAGTTGTTAACAAAACTTCAAATACATTACAGGTATTCTCATTCAGCGGATCAAGTACGCCGGTTCAAGTTGGCGGAAACGCTATCACAGGAACAGCACCTGATTCGGTCTCATGGGCTCCAGATGGAAAACATATTGCAGTGGTTAACTATAGCTCTAACACATTGCAAGTTTTTTCATTTAATGGACTTGGTACTCCAACTCAAGTTGGTGGCAACGCAAACACCGATACGGCACCAAGCTCAGTCTCTTGGAACGCTGACGGAAGATTTATCATTGTATCCAATTCCAACTCAGATACTCTACAAGTCTTTTCATTTAATGGATCAAGTACACCAACTGAGGTAAGCACAAGCATCTCCACCCAAACGACTCCGGATTCTGCCACTTGGTCTCCAAACGACAAATTTATTGCCGCGGTTAATGCAGGATCTGACTCGTTGCAAATATATTCTCTTAACGTTGCAGGAAATGCCGGATCAATAAATCCTACCATCGCAACAGCAGATGGACCATTGTCTGTTACATGGTCACCTACAACCTCCTATGTTGCAGTTGTCGATGCCGATTCTGATTTAATCGAACTATTACCAACCTCATGGACTAGTCCGATCTCTGTTTCTTGGTCCCCAGACGGAAGATACCTTGCCTTAGTCGGATATAGCTCTAATACCTTAAAAGTGTTCTCATTCAATGGCTCAAGTAATCCAACACAAGTGGGGGGTGATGCAACCACCGGAACAAATCCTGTTTCAGTATCATGGTCTTCAGATGGACGATTTATCTCCGTGGTTAATTATAATTCTGACACATTACAGGTATTTTCATTTGACGGTTCAAGCACCCCAACTCAAGTTGGAGGTGATGCAACCACAGGTAGTAATCCAAGCTCAGTTTCATGGTCTCCAGACGGACAATTTATCTCCGTAGTTAATTACAACTCCGACACATTACAGATATTTTCATTTAACGGATCAAGTACTCCAGCTCAATTTGTAATAAATGCAACAACCGGAAGCAATCCAAGCTCGGTTTCGTGGTCACCTGACGGACAGTTTATCTCAGTAGTTAATTATAACTCCAATACACTACAAGTATTCTCGTTTGACGGTTCAAATGTGCCAACTCAAGTTGGAGGTGATGCAACCACCGGAACAAATCCAAACTCAACATCGTGGTCACCGGATAGTAGATTTATCTCGGTAGTTAACTACGGCTCAGATATGTTGCAGGTATTCTCGTTTAACGGTTCAAGCACACCTGTTAAAGTAGGTGGTGATGCAACCACGGGGTCCAATCCATATTCTGCATCATGGTCTCCCGATGGAATATTTATTTCCGTGGTAAATAGCAACTCTGATACACTACAAATATTTTCATTTGATGGAACCACCACTCCAACCCAAATTGGAAGCGATATTTCTACTAATGAAGGCCCACACTCAGTTGCGTGGAATGCGGATGGAAGATTTGTTGCTTTGGTTAACTATGGAGCCAGCACGTTACAAATCTTTCAAACAAATTATGTACCCGATAACTCAACTCAAGCAATTTCAAATTCAATAAGCTTTGGTAATTCTGCCCTAGGACCAAATTACGATGTAACAATTAAGGTACTCGCGGGCAGTAATGTAGTAATTGACGGATTAATAAACTATGACTGTGTCGTTTAAAAGCAGGTGAAATATATGAAAAAATCAAAATTCGTATTTTATTTTATAGTTAGTTTTTTAGCTATCTCAATAAATGTTTATGCCGGATCTATAGACGGAACGTCATCAGTTAAGCGAATTACAACAAATAATGTTTTTTATAATAATGATTATGCGCGAGGATTTGTAAAACTTAATGCCGGAGCGACAATTTTAGGAAATGCGGCAGCAATATTTAATATATGGGAGCCATTTTCCGGTGGCTTAGATTTACGCTCAACCGGTACGCTAAGCCTTGAAGGGGACCTTTACCTTGATACTAATTTTACCCTTTCCGACAGCGGTGCCATTTATGGAAATAACAAAACAATTTTTATGAACGGCAATTTAACCATCCCCGATAATTCCGTAATAAAAGTAGGTTCTAACGCGATAATAGACGGACAGGGTCACGATCTTATTTTTGGAAGAAGAGGCAGAATTTTTGTAGATACAAATATTACATTAACTCTAAGAAATATGAAAATAATTCAAAGGTATAATGATTTTTCCGACCCATTCATAAGACTGGCAGCTTCAAAAAGTAAACTTACGCTTGATAATGTTGAAATGGATTTATCACAAGATTTCTTATTTTCACAGGGACAACTTTTTATACATGGAGAAGTGTTAACAACAGGAACATCCGCTTTTATTTACAGTTCATGCCAACCAAGCTTTATAACACCTGATGGAACACTATATTTTGGGTCCCAAACAACTTTTGACTTCAAACCGAGCACCACAGGAACCCCGCAACTCTTAGCAAAAGATCTTTTAATATTGCAAGACGCAACTTCGCAAATTTATTTTGACGGGTGCACGCTTAAGACAACTCTGACCGGTATGCGTCTGACCAGTGGTAAAATTATTTTTGACAATAGAGTAACATTAACAAGCGCAGCACAACTAAAATTAAAAGGTTTGGGAAACTGGATTTATATCAATTATGGAACTGTGGTAACTACCGTA
>CAZSLQ010000012.1:11671-17426 GCA_964607885.1 uncultured Pseudomonadota bacterium | reverse complement strand
TGCAGTTGGTGGAAATGGTCCTATCTCCGGCAATGAGGTTCAAATCTACAAATTTGATGGTTCAGCATTAACACTGGTCACTTCACAAGGTTACGGCTCCAATGCATTAACATTAAATTGGAGTCCCGACGGACGTTTTCTGGCCGTCGGGGGATACCTCCCAACATCCGGAAATGAACTACAGATTTATAGCTTTAACGGAGCCTCTTTAAGTCTTATTGCATCACAAAGCTATGGAACAGCTATAGGCTCAGCAAGGTGGAGCCCCGACGGGAATTATCTTGCAATAGGCGGACTAGGAGCAATATCTGGCAATGAGCTTCAGATTTATCGGTTCAATGGAACCTCTTTAAATCTTATTACCTCAAAAGACTTTGGAAGTTATCTGCTGTCTATAAGCTGGAGCCTTGATGGTCGATATCTTGCAATAGGTGGTGACACACCGACATCCGGGGATGAAATTCAGATTTATAGTTTTAACGGATCGACCCTAACCCTTGTTACCTCAAAAGATTATGGTTCCAGCGTAAGATCAGTAGCTTGGAGCTATGATGGCCGTTTTCTTGCAATTGGTGGAGGATACCCAACAATAGGAGGCGACCTTAAAGTATACGGTTTTAATGGATCGACCCTAACACTAATTACAACAGAAGATTACGGAGCTTACGCCAATTCTGTCAACTGGAGTCCGGACGGCAGATACCTTGCAGTAGTCGGCGATGTTCCAACATCCGGAGATGAGATTCAACTTTATAGTTTCGACGGAGCGTCTCTAAACCTTATAGCATCCCAAAATTATGGAAGCCTTATATGGTCGGCAAGTTTGAGCAATGACGGTAAATATTTTGCAGTTGGGGGAAATACTCCGATAATGGGACATGGTGAGATGGAGGTTTATACTTTGCAGTATGGACCAGAAACGCAAACCCAAGCTATCTCAAATTCAATAGTCTTTGGTAATCAGAATCTTGGCTCAGACTACGATGTAACTGTTAAACTTTTGGCGGGAAGTAACGTTATGGTAGACGGATTAGTAAATTATGATTGTGTAGTTTAAAATAAAAAGTAAAGGGTATCTAATGATAGGAGATTTTTGATGAAGGCATTTAAGCTAATTACATTTTTAGCCTGCTTGACAGTATTCGGAAATATTGGTGCAACAATAACCTTTTCAAACGAGTTGTCTAAATTCATTTTGTTGAATGAGAATTCGGAAATCCGAATAAAAAACACAGGAATTTACGACAACTTAGATCTTGGAATAACCAATAACCTGAACAACATAGATTTGGTAAATTCAACTAGCGATCTTATAATCATGAGCAATGACTTTCAACTTGACGCAGGTTTTTTATCAACCGAAAGTTTTACTATTCAGGGTAACGGTTATTCAATGATTATGAATGGAGACTTAACAATTCCAGAACTTACAACGCTTAAAGTTACCTCCAGTCTATTAATCGAAGGAAACGGACACACACTTTTCATCGATAAGTTTGCCCAACTTCTAACAGACACGCACGCAACATTGACATTCAGAAATCTGATTTTAAAAAATGCTCTAAACACACCTGTGAGACCCGCCATTGCAGCCAATGGATCCAATAGCCAGATAGCCTTTGATAATGTAAACATTATTTTTGGCGATGACTTCTGGTTCAACCGCGGAAACATGTTCTTCCATAATGATGTTTTATATTCAGGTGGTTCAAAACTACTTTATACCTCCGCACAGCCTAGCTTTGTAGCTCCAAATAGCACATTGCTGTTCGATAAATCTACGACTTTATTTTACTGTCCAAACAGCACGAGCAAAACTTTAATAATTCCTCAGGATCCAAGTTCAAAAATTTATCTCGATGGATCAACACTCCAATCAACACCAACAGGATTAAGCTTAAAAGAAGGTTCTATGTTTTTTGAAAATCAGGTCAACTTTGATGTAGGAACAGAGTTTAACGAGGGAGCATTTAAACTCTATGCAAACAGTTGTGGTATAGATTTACGCTCAATGGAATGGAACTATAGCGGAGAGTTTTTGGCAATCTCCGGGCAAGCTGTAAGTGGAACGGATCAGATTAAACTTTATCAACTGGATTCAACCATAACGCTCAGCCAAACCGATTCATTGTCTTTTGGTCCTTTATCTTCTAATGCACATTGCCTAGCGTGGAGCTCCGATGGCATCTATCTGGCAGTTGGAGGTTCAGGTGCCGGCACAGGTGGTGGCTTTACCGATAGTAATAATTTGAGAATTTACTATTTTGATAACTTAACATTAACCCTGCAACCCGTAACAAGCATAGATTTTGGTAGCACGTCAACAATCAGTTCGGTAGACTGGGGTGGAATTGACGGATACTTCCTTGCAGTTGGAGGAACCGGTGCACAACCTGTGGGTGGTTTCAGTAACAACGACAACCTAAGAATTTATCACCTTGATAAAAAATTGGGAAGCTTACTTCCTGCCGCAAGTTATAATTTCGGCTCGGACGTAAAAGCTGCAAAATGGAGTGTCGGCGGTCTTTATGTTGCTGTTGGAGGGTATCAAACCTTAGGTAGTTGCAACCTAGAACTACTATACTTTGATGCGGTAACCAACACATTAACACAGGTTGATACAAAGCCATTTGGGGTCACCAATGACACATATATTAATACGATAGCATGGTCACGGGAAGGTCAGTTCCTTGGCGTAGGAGGAGGAAGCTTTAGTAACTATACAACATCAAGTCAGAACATAATGGTTTACAAATTTAATCCAGCAAACACACCCCTCCTTTCATTTTTAACTTTTGCCAATCCGGTGGAAATTTCAAGCACAGACTACCTTGAAATTAAAAACTTAAAATGGAACCCTGATACATCTCTGCTGCTATATAGTGGACTAAATCCGGGAACAGGTAACTGGTCGAGTGATATCTATTCATTTGACTCCCAAGCGGATATCAAGTTAAGCGAATTTAAACAGTTAAGTTCATCAAGCACAACACCTCAGTATTGCGCAGCATGGAACCCCGGCACAAATCTATTTACCACAGGTTTTTATAACGATATAAATGTTAATTCTTTAATTGATATAAGCCCAAAACTTATCGATAGCGAAATTTATACAACCAATTACTCAACCACATCGGGAATTTACACAATTGATTGGCGTCCCGATGGAAATTATTTGGTTGTCGGAGGTGGAGGAGCAAGCGCAGTTGGCGGATTCAGCAATACTGACGAGATTAGAGTTTACCGATTTGGAACTTTATCCGAGGCCCTAGATCCTATAACAACTCAAGCTTACGGAGAAAGAGTCTGTTCTGCCACATGGAGTCCTGATGGTGAGCACTTGGCTGTTGGAGGAATAAATCCCGTTTATGGAGCCGGCGGATTTAACAACACAGAACGACTAAGAATATACAGTTTTGCAAACAATGCACTAAGCCCTGTAATAAGTATTCCATCCGGAAGTTCATCAGAGATATACAGCGTATCCTGGCATCCAAGTGGAAAATATGTAGCCATAGGTTGTTATAACACAGGTAATGATGGAGGTTTTTTAGCACAGGTAAACTTAAGAATTTACTCCTTTGAGGGAGGTGTCTTGGTTCCTGTCGTAGGATATGATTTTGGAAGCAACACACGAACTCCGGCAGCTATACAATGGAGTGCTGACGGTAAATACTTAGCAGTGGGAACTTGTGACGGACGCCCAACGGCAAATCCAACAGCAGGAACAGGCTTGTATGTATTTGAATTTCAGGATTACTCAAGCCTTGTACAAAAAGCAACCTGGAGTACATCAAGCGCAGTACTTAATTTAAGCTGGGTATTTGATAACAGATTCATAGCGGTAAACTATAACACCAACTACGCACCTCTTTCATTTGGGATACTCTACTTCAATGGAAGCTCGATACAAGAGATACAAAACTGGGAAACCTACAACACTTCAAGCGTTGATTTTTTCAATACAGATGTCAGGTTCAGTCCTGATGGCGAGAAAATAGCTTATGCAAGCAAAAATGGTGTTACAAATAATTTTGGTTATCTTGAAATAGATGATATTGCACTTAAAAATGCGCCTTATCATTATCAAAAGGTAAATGGTGCTTTCAATGTATGGTCAATCGCTTGGAGACCGGACAGCAAATACATAGCTCTAAGCTCTTTCAACTCCGAACAAAATGCTCCTCAAATGGCCATAATAAAGGTTAACAACTTAATAAATATCAACCGTGAAAACCTAAACGGTCTTGATTTTGGAAAACTGATTGAGCTTAATGTACTTGGTAACGCTTTGATAAATGTAAATGGATTTGTAAGTTACGGTGTAGAGTATTAATTCTTCTAAATTTTAAAAACCCACATGCAACACGCCGGTGATTTTGAAAGATCATCGGCGTGTTGCATTAGATATTCTCAATTTGTAGATATTGAAAAATAAAAGTGTTATTCTTTAATAATAATTTGTTTAATTTTTACAAAGGCCACCCATGAAAAAGATTATTATTTTTTTAACACTTTTAGTACTTTCTGCAGGAACATATCTCATGCTCCGCAAGAAAGCCAAGATAAAGATTTCAGAGCCGATTAAAATAGAAAAACCGGTTAAAAAGCCTTTGATTCAGCTAGTTACCGCAACAGGAAATTTAAAAGCCAAAGAACAGATAAGCGTTGGCAGCTTGGTTGCAGGAAGAGTCGTAGAGATTAAGGCCGAAGATAATGATATTGTAAAAAAAGATCAGGTTCTGGCAGTTATAGATGATGGAACAGGCGATACGGAAACAAGGAGACTTAAGGCTGCTTTAGCCGAATCAAAAGCAAATCTTGAGTACATTGAAAAATTTTATAAACGTCAAACAGCTCTTTATAAATCAGGTCAAATTTCTCAGAATTCATATGATCAAATAACTAAGGACTACAAGACAGCGCAAACAAAAGTTGATCAAACACAAGCCTCGTTAGATTTATCAATGCAAACCTACAACAATCTTTTTATCAAATCTCCGGCAGATGGAATTGTTATCTCAAAGCAGATAGATCTCGGACAGATGGTCACAGCTGTTTTGCAGGCAACCGTTCTTTACGAGATCGCCAAAGATCTGCATGAGATGGAGGCCTGGCTAGATGTTGACGAGGCAGACATAGGGATGGTAAAAGAGGGACAAGATGCGGTTTTTACGGTCGACTCATTTCCCAAGAAGCAGTTTCATGCTAAAGTTAAAAGAATTCAGTATCAGGCAAAAATAGTTGACAACGTAGTTACGTATGCAACGGTGCTTGATGTTAAAAATCCAAAGTTAAGACTGCGCCCCGGAATGACGGCAAACGTAGAAATAAAGGTGGCAGATAATCAAGATGCGTTGTCCGTACCCAACAAAGCAATGCGCATAAACCCTTTAAATGTTGAATATGTTGCAAACAAGCTTAAGTATAATGTAGAAAAAATAAGCGAAGAACAAAAAACCGCCGGACAGAAGTCTAAAAAAGTAATGCGCGATTATTTGTGGATTTTAGAAGGAAAAACAATAAAACAAATTGAAGTAAAGTTAGGCATAAACGACGGTAAATTTACGGAAGTAAAAAGAGGAATTAATAAAGATTCCAACATAATAGTTGATCTGGAAGCAGCACCTCGCGAAAATCCTTTAAGTAAGTTAATGCCTCAAGTTGGTGGAATCGGTATTTCACCAGGTGCTAATATCAACTACGTAACTGGACATGCAATTTTTGAGGCAACTCACGGAACAGCTCCTGATAT
>CAZSLQ010000012.1:9104-11661 GCA_964607885.1 uncultured Pseudomonadota bacterium | reverse complement strand
AATCGGTAAGAAATAATCTGGTGCAACCATGAACATAATTGAAGCTAAAGACATAGTAAAAGTATTTAGAATGGGAGAAACGGAAGTAACTGCGCTTAAAGGCGTTTCGATAAGTATCGAAAAAGGTGAGTTTGTTGCCATAACAGGTTTCTCCGGTTCAGGAAAATCAACATTAATGCACGTTCTTGGATGCCTTGATATACCAACCCAGGGAACTTATACTCTTGATGGAGTAGACGTCTCCAGGGCAACACGTGACGAACTTGCCAAAATCAGAAATAAAAAAATCGGATTCGTGTTTCAAAAATTCTATCTTTTACCCGATTTGACGGCTCTTGATAACGTTGCCTTACCAAGACTTTATTCAGGCGAAAGTGAAGTAAAGGCAAGAGAAAAAGCTAGGGAACTTTTAGCGCTTGTCGAACTTGAGCACCGCATGACTCACTATCCTTACCAACTTTCAGGTGGACAACAACAGAGGGTCGCAATTGCCCGCGCGCTTGTAAACGATCCTGCAATAATAATGGCTGACGAACCTACAGGAAACCTTGATAGTACAACAGGTGAAAACATTTTGGAGGTTTTCCGAGAATTTAACGAGAAACAAAACGTAACAATAATTATAGTCACACACGAGCAGTCAATTGCAAAACGCACTAAACGCATTGTAGAATTAGTAGATGGAAAGATTGTTTCAGACAAAAGGACCCAATGAATACATTATTATTAATACAAACTGCTTTAAAAACGTTGCGGCACCACACAATTCGTTCAATTTTAACAACGCTTGGAATAATAATTGGTGTTGTGTCCATTATTGCTGTTATGTCAATTGGCGAAGGTGCAAAACAAAGGGTTAATCAAACTATCCAAAGGCTTGGAACAAACTTTATCATATTACTCGGCAGCTCACCAAAAAGTTTGGCGCAAAGCCGTGGTGGTGCCGGATATACCGTAAAACCGGCAGACTTGGTAGCCATAAGAAATGAATGCGAAGAGATCGATTTGATTTCCCCGGGTGTTTTATCTCCGGTTAAAGCGGTTTATGAAGGAGCAAACTGGCAGACGACCGTTGGAGGAGTTAACGAACATTATCAAGAGATTAGACAATGGCCAATGGAATATGGCTCGTTTTTTACAGAACAAGACGTCAAAGCTGGTGCCAAGGTTGCCGTAATTGGGCTCACCGTAAAAAAAGAACTTTTTGGTCAACTGGATCCGATTGATAAGGTTATTCGAATAAAAAAACTTCCCTTTAAAGTAATCGGTGTTCTGGAAGAAAGGGGTAAATCTGCAGATGGAAGAGATGAAGACGACGTGGTATTTGCACCTTACACAACTGTATTGCGAAAGATTCTTGGTAAAACCAACTTTACAGCATTGATAATGTCTGCCAGAAGTAAGGAAGGATTGGCAACAGCAACAGAACAAGTCAGATCAATAATCCGACAACGGCATCGCCTACTTGAGTCGGATGACGACGACTTTACAATTTTCACACAGGATGATATCGCACAAGCTACCGATGCTGCATCTATGGTTTTAAACCTCCTACTTTTTGTTATCGCATCAATCTCTTTGATTGTCGGTGGAATAGGAATTATGAATATCATGCTTGTAAGTGTAAAAGAACGAACAAAAGAGATCGGAATCAGAATGGCCATTGGGGCCACGACACAGAATATTCTTACGCAATTTATTCTGGAAGCCATAATTATATGCCTGATAGGAGGGCTTGTTGGGGTTTTGATTGGTATAGGAGCGGCTGAAGCCATTGGATTCATTCTTGAATGGCCAATTTTTATCTCAAAGTATGCAGTTCTGATTTCGCTTTTTTCTTCTGCGTTAATTGGGCTGTTTTTTGGGTTCTATCCTGCGTACCAAGCAGCTATGCTAAACCCGGTAGAAGCATTAATAGAGAAGTAGGGATATTCCCCACTTCTCTGAAATTTAATTATTTTTTTGTTTCTTTTATTTGATCTTTTTGCAAAGTCAAACTATAGACCCCATCGGCTTTGTAGAGTTTATAAACACCCTTGTTGTCTTGTGCAAGTTTTATGAGCCTTTTTCTAATCGGATTGACATCTACTCCGAAAGAAAACCCAAAATTATTTAATGTCACCTCTAGTCCACTGTTTTGCAAAACAGGATCATCAATTGCTTTCTTAATTGCATCATCAATCCAATCCTGAGCATTATTAAAAACACCTCCGCCCATTCTGGTTAAGAAAACTTTTTTCTTATCTTTAATAAATGCAACTTTTAAAGTTGCTTCATAGGTCCATTCAAGAATTAATTTGGCAATTCTTTCAGCCTCTGGCCCGGAATATAACGGTACCCCATAATCAACTGCAAAAGCAGCAGCAAATACCTGATTAATAATTTGCGATGAGTCATAAAAAAACGTTTGGCTAAAAGGTCCTGCCGCGCCAAATGTAACCTGTATATCTCGATGAAATCCTATCTCGAATTTGTCTGCATTTTTTTCTTGTATTTTATCTTTTAAGGTATTTATGCTTTCTACTATGTACCCATTTCGAACAGAAATACCAAGCCC
>CAZSLQ010000012.1:7382-9094 GCA_964607885.1 uncultured Pseudomonadota bacterium | reverse complement strand
GGTTGGAATTTATGGGTTGAAAAAATTGTAGAAATTTACTTTTATCATAAAAAATATAGTAGTGGCGGTAAATCAGACCCGGGGCTGCGGAAATTGAAGCTCTTGGACCTTGAGTATTGTCCCTTACGTATTGTGTAATTGTAGGAATCGCATCATCCGCACCTACTGTCTCCAATGCATTAAAGTTAGATGCTACTTGAAAAACCGCATCCTTATTTGAAGGATCTGCTTGTAATGCACCAATATCAACACAAGCATAGTCACCGGATTCTCTCTCTATCACATTGAATTTGATAGGCCCTTGTTGTTTTTTTACGGCAGCTTCTTCTCGCAGTTTTTTTAAACTTAATTTTTCAAAAAAACCACACTGATACGTAACAGGTTTGTTTTCCCCATCAACCCCTTTAATTTTAAACAATTTTGTATCCAAAGGATCTGGGTCAACAACCAATGTTTCTTTCATTTTTGCAAAATTCCCAATAAACTCAGTGTTCTCGTCAAGCCCAATAATGTTTTTAAAAAACGCATGTCTATCTCGTTCTCCAAAATCTTTTCTTGCTACGACAATTGTTGGAACAAGTCTCTTAAATTCAGCAATAACACCTGCACCCCAAGGAGCGTTCTCATCTTCGGCCCCTTGCAAATACTCTTGAGTTAGCAACTTTATACCTTCCTCTTTATCAAAAAATTCTTTTAAATTTTGACTTAAACCGGGAAATTTGATTAGCATTTTCTGTGCGTCTTCACTTTTCAGATATTGCAAAGACTTAATGGCTTCCAAACCGGCAGAAAGTCGTGAAGATTTAGGAAAATCACTAATCACATATCTTTCATTATCAGAATCTGAAAGTCTATCTTCGGCACCTGTTCCGTGATAACAGCTCCATGAGTTAGCCTGGTCAATTTGAGCTTTTATAACCGGATCCTCTTTCTGCTCAAGATTTTTTTGAAGCAAATCCAGTTTGGACTTTAAATTTTCCAACTTGGATCCAAGCTCTTGCAGGGATTTTTTCAAACCCCCAAGATTACTCCTTAAATCACCTACTGCAGATAAATTACCAAATCCGGCAAAACACAACCCCATTAGCAAGACTTTAAGAAAAATCATAGCGTCCACCCTCTCCAATCCCTTAAAAAACTATTTTCCTAAAAACACTAATTTCCTATGCTTCTGTCCAAGTTTATAAGCCTCAGATCGCTTAACTAAATTCTGAACTTTTGGATGGCTCTCCCACTCCTGCGTAGCCCAATAAACTATCATTGATTTATTGTAAAAACACGCAGGCTTGAATGCACGAGCCAACTCTAACTCATCAATGGCAGCTCGCGTAACAAACAGGTCAATATCAAGCTCAGTATTACGCAAAAAAGTTCTCCAGTCTAATTCACAGATCTCAACATCTGTAAGCTCAAGTAAGTTAATAAGGTCCGTTAAAAATTGAACTTTTTTCTTGGTAACTTCAATCAGGATTAATTTAAGATGAGGAAAGAGTATTTTAAGTGGAATTCCAGGAAAACCTGCACCGGTTCCAATATCACAGATTGTTTTAATCTTACTCAGATCAACGAACTTAGTCAGAGCCAATGAGTCCTGGAAGTGCTGTCTTACAATGCCCGATAAATCTTTTATAGCAGTCAAATTGAACTCTTCATTGCATTTTGACAGGTAGCGTTCATACATTTTAAAAAGTTCAACTTGCTGATCCGTTAAT
>CAZSLQ010000012.1:0-7372 GCA_964607885.1 uncultured Pseudomonadota bacterium | reverse complement strand
CCTGAAAATCCGCCCAAACCTTTTCCTCAGGTTTTAATCTTACTTTCATCAAAAATCCCAATTTTAAAGCTAAAAACAGTTTTATACAGTTAATTATAGCATTCTACACCAATACTTTGCTAATTTAGTATTGATTATATGGACTTTCCGGTAAAGAGTAAATAATAATCACAAAGAGACAAAGGCCCAAAATGAAATTTTTGAAAATTATCCTATTTTTTGCAGTCACAGTAATCGCACCTTATTTAAGTGCTGACAACTTAATTATCCTATATCTTAGCAATGCCCCTCTACACATAATCAATAAAACGCTCAGAGAAGCAAAAAAAGAATCGCTTGTGGAACAATTTGCGACTCCCGATACTACGAATAAAGCCCAAATTCAAAAAAAAATGCATGAACTACTCATGCCCAAATTAAGTGGATTTTTGGCAACTTACAGTGGATACATGGACATCTCCAATATGGATGGATTAATTTCCTTTCCCCTTCGACACACCACCCCAAAAATTTATTTAGCCATTACGGAAGAAATTAAGCTTATAAAGGTTAAAGAAAACACAATTTCACACCGTGAGTTTATATCAAAAGATCAGACAAAATTGTATAGTTTTGAAAGAAAAGAGGATACAGATCCAAAGAATCCCGCAAAGAAGACACTGTACTGGCATGTTCAAGAGATGGCACTTCCGGCTAATAATAAGGTCAACCCACTAACTCTTGTAATCTTCACTAGGCCATCAAATGTTTACGTACCAACGGGAGACTTTATTGCAAATGAGAGTCCTCATTTGGTACTACCGGAGATTTATGTTATTGAAAATATAAACCAAGAACAGATACTTTTTCAGGCCCTTGAAATAAGAAAATATTTCGAAACAATAGATAAAGAGTTTAAAAAACTAGACGACAAAAAAAGTGAATCTTTAATAAAAAATGTATAATATTTTAACCCTATAAAAAAGGAGATCTTATGGCTTGTACTAAATGTTGCCCAAAGTGCGGTTGCAGTCCATGCAAATGCAAATGTTCAAAATGTGGATGCAAACCTTGCAAGTGTAAATAGATCCTGAAACAAGTTCAGGATGACAATTTAGGGCCGGTTTGACCGGCCTTTTTTATTCTGTCTTCATCAATTTAATAACAGTATCATCTTCGACTTGTGCAAAATCCTGGTAAAAAATGCTGATCGCACCAAAATTAATCGGCGACTCCAGGTAAATCAGCTCTTCAGACAACCGTTCAAATTCTTTGATTTGATCTCTGGGAATAACAGGTACAGCAATTATAATTTTTTTTGCACCATAATTTTTGGCACTTAAATAAGTTGCCTGCATAGTCATACCGGTTGCAATACCATCATCAACTAAGATAACTGTTTTATCTCTTAAATTAAGCATATCGCGACCTGGCCTGTAAGCAGTCATTCGTCTCTGAGCTTCCTGCCGCTCTGCCTCAATACTTTTTTCAAGATCCCCACGTTCCAACCCAAAGCTTTTAATGGACCGCAAATCAAAAACCTCTTTCCCATCTGCAGTTACGGCACCAACGGCAAACTCAGGCTGACCGGGCATCCCTATTTTTCTTGAAGCAATAATATCTAGCGGAAGATTTAACCTCTTTGCGATTTCGTATGCAACTACAACACCGCCACGAGGCAGACCTACAACAATAACATCATTCTGATTGGCATACTTAATGAGTTTCTCGGCTAATTTCTTTCGACGATCTTTAAAAAGCATCTCCACCCTCTTTTAATAAATCAACATATTTTTGCTCAAGTTCTTTTAACCTAATAACTCTATTCTTGGTTAATGGATGAGTTGAAAACAGTTCACCGAACCATTCAATCCACCCTCTTACAACATTAACTTCATCTTCTTCCTGCTCATCCTGAGCCATCTCCTTAAACGGAGATGCTATGCACATCGCCTCAAATGCTTTGCTGAATGTCAATTCTTCAGAAGAAAATGCATGCGATGTATTGTACTTAGACTGCATCTTTTCCTTAATCTTGTTCAAAGCGCTTACCAAAGATGCGGGATCAGCAGTAAGTGCCGCACCGCTCTGATCAGCAAGATACTCTCTTGATCGGGAAACAGACATCTGCAATAATTTGAACATCCATTCACCAAACAATCCAATAAAGTACCCCAACACAACATCCATCTCAGCCCTATCTCTTGAATATATACGATTCTGTAAAACATCTGCAAAAATTAGTCCCGGAATTGAGATAACACCGGCCAAAGTACTTAGCATCACATCACGATTTTTTATGTGAGAGATTTCATGCGCCAAAACGGCTCGCAATTCGTTGTCATCCAAAAGTTCCAGCAATCCTCTTGTTAGCAAAACTGATGCACTATTCTTACTTCTGCCGCAAGCAAATGCGTTTGGAATCCCCATCGAATTATGCCAGAGTCTAGGCATGGGAATATTTGCCTTACCTGCAAGTTCCTCAACAATTTCATAAATTTTTCCATATTCGTCTTTATCAAGCTTCTCAGCATCTGCAAAAACAAGAGCTACCAATTCGGAAAAGTACCAGACAATCAATTCAAAAATAATGAGCGCACCGGCCAAGCCATAGGAGACATATCTAAGGGACTGATTCTGAATCTTACTTACACCAAAATGAATTACCCCACCCGTAAGCCCTGCAACAGACAAAAGTAAAACGGCCGTTTTTAGCTGGTTTGAATTCAAAAGATCAGAGGTACTCTGCTCATCGAATAAATGTTCCAATCGGCCAATTTTGGATTTCACAATTTCATAATTCTTCTCAAAATCTTCTAATTTTTGTGGATCAATATTAACCCTCTCCACCTCCAAACACTCAAGCCTGTTCTTTAACTCTTCTATGACTTTGTGTTGCATATCAACCAAATCGATTTTTTGCAACTCCTCGCTTTGTGCTAATGCAAATGAGGAAAAAAACACAACGAAAATGGATATCAATTTAAGTTGCATAGGATCCCCTTTTAAATTAAATATTGACTTCACATAAGTCGTTAATCTAGTTTCTTATTTTGAAAAAAAATATTTTTTTATCTAAGGAAATATACCATGACAAAACCCGATCTATCAAGCTTAAAAAATTTATTAATAACAAAACTAAGGGATAAAAGTGCATCAACGGCAGAATTCAGATACACGGCAATGCAACTTGCAAAACTACTGGCGCTTGAAGCCGAATCTGTTCTTGAGACTGAAAAAATTAACATAGAAACACCGATAACAAAAACTACGGGGACTAAAATTAAAAAAAATATCGTTAATATTGTAATTTTGAGATCGGGAATGGTACTACTCCCTGCATTCATAGAACAGTTCCCAAACAGTTCTGTCGGTTTTGTAGGCATGAAACGAGATGAAAAAACCGCCAAGGCACACCTTTACTATAACAATTTACCCAAAATCTCCCAACGCGATCAGGTGATTATTCTTGATCCAATGATTGCCACCGGCGGAAGCAGTGTTGGAACAATTAAAATCTTAACAGATCTGGGGGTAGAACAAAAACAGATTCTATTTGTCGGCGTGATTGCAGCACCCGAGGGAATCAAGATTATGCAAAAAACATTTCCAGGAATAAAAATAATTGTTGCAGTCACCGATAAAGGACTAACACCAAAAAAATTTATTACACCCGGGCTTGGCGATTTTGGAGATAGATTTTTTGGAACGGAATAATCAAATTATTCCCATGTCATGTAAAAAGGCATCCTGGCTAGGCTTACGACCCAGAAAATCCTGCAGCAACTGCTCAGGATCAACGCTACCGCCTTTACAAAGCACCTTTGATACCAGTTCCTTTCCAACCGAGGGATTATTTAGTCCGCGTTTTTTAATCTCGTAAAAAAGATCAATTGCAAAAACCTTGGACCACATATAACTATAATACTTTGCGCCATACCCAATTAAATGCCCAAATGATGCCTGAAAGTGTGCTTGATCATCACACAACATATAATCAAGGTGCTTTTCATACATATTCTTAACAATCAAATCTGAATCTTTTATTTTACCATCCTTAAACATCTCTAAAGCAATTAAAGAGAGTACACATTGACGAACAAGAAAATGTCCTGCATCAATTTTTTTCAAAGCAATGAGCTTATCAATTAATTCATCAGGCAGAGATTGACCGGTTTGATAGTGACTGCTAAGCATTTTAAGCGTATTTTTATCATAAATCCACTCTTCAAACATCTGAGAAGGCACCTCTACAAAATCATGCTTAACACCCAAACCGGCAAAACTGGACATTTTTGTGGCACCAAGGATATCATGCATAGCATGTCCAAATTCATGAAAAAATGTGTGCACATCATTAAACTTTAACAATGCAGGAGCATCTATTCTTGCTTTTGGGAAATTGGCAATTATTGCCGTAACTGCAGGAACAATTTTACCATTCGGCTTTAATTGAGTTGGAATTAATGGAGCACAACAGGCGTGAGAGTATTTATTTTCACGGGGGTATAGGTCTAAAAATAAATACCCGTGCAAAACACCTGAATCCATATCACTGACTTTAATTAATAAAACATCTTCATGCCACGCCCAAGTAGGCTTTGACACCTCAAACTTAAGATTTAAAAAGTTCTGATAGACTAAGAAAATTGATTCCAGTGTCTTACTAACTGGGAAATACTTTGCAACCTCACGTTCATCTACACTAAAATGTTTTTTCTTATGAGAAGCTTTTATATAACTGTAATTCCATGGTTGCATCTTGCCGGTAGAATCGGGTATTACCCCTTCAGGAAGATCTTTTAAAAAATATTGAATCTCAGACAAAGCTTTTGACTTTGATCTTTTGACCAACTCTTCTATAAAACTTTCTGCAGTCTGCAAAGATTTGACCATCTCAGAGTCAAGATCCATTTCCGCATAATTCTTAAAACCAACTTTTCTTGCAAGCTTGTCTCTGTTTAAAATCACCCCATGCAAACACTCAATATTTACAGGCCAAGCACGATTATTAAATACACGGTACAGATCACGCCGAGTATCTTCACACCTGCAGTGCTCACAGACCTCAAAGTATGTTGGGTAGTCACATTTAATAACGTACTTCCCCTGATCATTCTTTTGTAAACATTGAATAAAATCTTTACTCAATCCATCAAGTTGTGACTCATCAGCCAAAATAAAGCTGTTATCATTGGCAACATTTGCCTCGAACTCTAATCCCAACTTGGCAATCTCTTTTTCGTATTTTTTCACTTTTTCAAGAACGTCATCCGGCAAATGAAGCCCTTGGCGTTTAAAATCTTTTAAGGCTTCTTGCAGATAATACTGTTGTTCTGCATCTAGGTTTTCTTTTTTGGAATTATCCTGAATATAGGCGTTAAACGCAGAGAATAAAGCTTTATTGCAAGAAACTTTATCAACATAAAAAGAGCTTAAATCTATGATCTGTTCATGACAAGCTTTCCTGATTGTTTCATCCGGGCTAACCATCTCCAACAAATTCAAAATATTTGATACCACCCTGAATTTACGTTGCGCATTATCAAGAGCTTTAGCGGTATTATTAAAAGTACGGTCCGTTACGGTAATTTTTATTATTTCGTCAATATCCTGGTCTAATAAATCTTTAGAATATTCCGAATATTTTTTAACATCATCGGAATTTTTGGGAAAGAACTTCTGAATATTATCAAACGATTCAAAATCGGATCCAACTAAGCTCTTAAATTCGGTAAAATTCATTTTAACATTCCTGGATTTTATGATTGAATAACAGATAAAAACCCCAACACCAATAAAAATAACAAAAAGTTTACTTTTAAAACACATCCTAACTCCTCAAAATACATGTGTCGCACCGGCAAACTCGCCGCGATAGTGCTTCAAGCGCGACGGTGGAAAGTCGGTATCCAGATACGCAGTATACCACATAGCAAAAAAAAAGTAGGCCCCGCTGTCGGGACCTACTCAATTTTTAAAATCTAAAAATTACTTAGATTCTTGATCTGTGCTAGGCTTACGAACCTTAGATGCAAGCTCAGCCAATTTATCTTTGGCTGTGTGTGCAGCACTAACAACATTTCTTGTTACACGGCTATCTCTGACAGCACCTGAAACCTCGTTAAATCTTCTCTTTAAGTTTTCACCTTGTTCCATAGCAAAATTACCTGCTGATCTTGCCTGTGTAGCACCAAATTGAAATACTTGGGCTGACTGTTCTGGGTATGCTCTATGTGCAACATATCCGGCAGCTCCAACTGCAGCAGGAACAGATACCATAGGATTAATAACTGTACCAACTACATATCCAACTGCAAAAGGGTTTGATACCACCGCGGTACCAACAACAATCATGCTACCGCCGGCAATGGCTGCTTGAATTGCTCTTTTACGTGCAATTCTATCATTCATTCTATCGGCAGCCAAACAGATATCACAAAGAAATTTTTCACGTGATAATTTTTGAAACTGCTCATCTAATTCGGCAGTCAAATCAGACTCGACTTGTTCGCCAAGCTTGCCATCTAAGCCAACTACAAACCAAGAAGGATTCTTAATATCTTTACCTTTTTCAAAAACAAGAACATTCCCGTTTACTAGATTTGTAATCTCAAGCCTATTCCCGTCTAACAACTTGTATGTAACTTGTTCATCTTGCTGCATAACTGCATCGGTTGATGCTGAACTTGATGCTGAATTTGTTTCAATGACTTCGATGGGACAAACAACAGACGCAACCTTGTCAACTTCTACCTGTTCTACCTGTTGCTCCATACATGAAAGACCTGTAAACAAAGATGTAACTGCAAAAGCAATATATAGCTTTTTCATAGAAATAACCTCCTAAAAATATAACCAACCATTCATTCTTGACTTATAACCTACCATTCCCCACTGTCAAAGCTTTTTTGGCAAACTTGTATAGCTAAATTCAGCCTTTATGTGGATTTTAACTAATTATATACCTGCAAGTAAAAAAAGTAAAACGCTGACCAGATAATGGTTTTGGGTTATGATCCAAGGCCCGAATCAGTGAAAAAAATCCTTTGAATATACCCATAAAGGAAGTCCTTAGGCTGATACCCGACCAGAAATGGCATAACAGGCTGCCCGTCCTTATAAAACAGGAATAATGGCAAATCAACATTTTTAAGCCCACAAAAGAGCGCAATACGCATAAAAACTTCTCTTTTTTTCTCAGCATTCAGCCCCGCAAATACCACGCTGTTTCCAAATTTATCCGCAACCGACTGAAATATCGGCAAAACCCTTTCTGAGTCAAGGTTACCTGAAGAGTAAATCTTTAAGACAACCGGCTTAAAATGCGAGTTTTTTATAACCAGTCTTGTAAACTGCTCCATATCCTGAATACTGAAAACACAGCTATCCT
>CAZSLQ010000011.1:25342-25593 GCA_964607885.1 uncultured Pseudomonadota bacterium | reverse complement strand
AAAAGTAATTTTAATCCTTCGACCGGTCCCGTTTTCTTTTCTGAAGATGCTGCACGAACTTCTGCCGCACTTGGGTTAACTGTTATGAACAGCTTAATTAAAAGCGGAACAAGAATTATGCCAAATGAAACAAAGAGTGTTAATCTAAACATACCAAATGTTTCTGCGTATGTTCCTAAAAATGGGCCGGAAATGGATCCTATCTGTGCCCCTGAGATAATTAAAGCATAACCCTTTTTTGCCGATTCCGT
>CAZSLQ010000011.1:22077-25332 GCA_964607885.1 uncultured Pseudomonadota bacterium | reverse complement strand
ATTTGTTGAACTTGCGACGAATGACCAGAATAATGCAACAACCAAAGATCCGAAACTTTCAATAGAAAGGTAAATAATCCAGCCAAGAATTCTATCTGGGCTTTCAACTGTATTTGCCAATCCGATAGTTGGGTTTTGAAGTGCAAATGCGATTCCTAAAAAAAGCAACGAATAAATTGTGCAAATAATGTAAAAAAGTTTTTGTTTTGGAACCATGTCAACGAGTTTGGAATAACCGAGGATGAGTGGAACTATAAAAATAAATGATGCAATTTTTGCCCATGGTATATATGACGACAATATTCATAAAGAGCCCATCTTTCAATGGCCTCATTAGCCAGTATGTACCAATGATGAAAAGGAATGTTAAGGATAAAAGTCCGAAACGCTTAAACTCTTCTCCTGATATGTCGCCCCACAAAGCTCGCTTAATAGCTTGAAACATAAAAACTCCTCAAAAAATAAAATTATTATTAAACCTCTGTATTAAACTCAACAAAAATTTTTAGTTTAATCAATAGTTAGGAATACCTTACATCCCCTACCTTCGAATTATAGCATAAAAAAAATAATTTGCATGTTTTTTAATGTGCATTTGAAAAGTATTAAAAATAAGCAATTTTTCAAAGTATTGCTTATTTGTTTTTTAATACGGTAAAGTTTGAATAAGTAAGTATTTGGGGAGAGGTTTATGTTTTTTAAGAAATTTTTTTTACTAATAGCCAGTGTGGCGTTTGGTTTTTCGTTAAATGCTGCCAGTTGGTGTGAAATGTTAACTGTAGATATGTCGCGCTATGACCAGGGTGACAATTTATATCACTCCGGAAATGTTATGCAGCACTCTGTTTGGGTTTTAAGAAATGTTGCGAGTTGGATTAGGGAAAAAGAAGGGGGTCGGGATGTTGTTTGGCTTGAGGGTCTTGACATGGAAAAATATAAGCAAACCTTAATTTTGATAGCATTTTTACATGACATAGGAAAATGTGGAGATAATCAATTTACCCCATGTAGCGCCAAAACGGATCACGATGAAGTTGGTTTCAGGTACCTGCTAGAAAGCTTAAAGAATAAAAAAAGTTCCTATTTATCCAAAACAACAGAGCTCAATGAATTTGATTTTGCAAAACTATTTGAAGATTTTGGTTTGAATAATGATGCGCTAAAACTTTCTGCTATTGCAACTAGAATGCATTATGGCTTGGGTGATGTTATGAAGGGCAAATGTTCAAATAAATCTATACAAACATATCTTGATAAACTTAAAACAACGGCCGGTGATGTTGGGTATCCTGTTAGTATGGATTTAATAAGAATTTGTATTCTGATTTCTGCTGCTGACGTAAAGGGGTTCAATCCCATTGATTATTTTGAGGGAATGTTTGAGGATCTTAAATTTTGCCATCGATGGGCAGAGGGTATAGGTGTGGATCATAGCTCTTCCCATAACGGTTGGGAAATTTGGGGGTATGGCAAGCAAGGTCCGGTGGCAAGATCCGCTATTCTTAAGTATTATAATGAGCATGTTCTTGAAAAATCGCTTGGAGACTTGAAAAAAAAACTCAAACAACTTAAGTTAAAGCTTGAAACGTTATCTACCCGTTTAAATCTTTTAAATTCAAAGCTTTTAAAAGTTAACTAATATATTCTTGCCTTTTATTACTTTTATTGACTACGATAAATCAGATTTAAAGAAATTTTATTAATTTTAAATTTAATGAGGGTAGCAATGAGAGTAAGTTCAAGAATTTTAATGATCTTTTTTTCGAGTGCTTTTTGCGCACTTAATGCCGTTGATCTTCCTCAATTCTATAGAGCACCTTTTTTTCAAGAAACGTTTGGTCCTGCTGCTGGTAAGTATACGTCAGGGCTTTCCCTTAGGTACGGGCATGGTCAGACGAGTAAAGCTTGGAATGGCCATAATGAAACACAGTCAATACTTTCGATTTATGGTTGCATGGATATCACAAATCTTGGGTCATGGGTTTGCAGCGAAGAAGAAGTGATCGATACCATAAACAAAAAAAGCATGAAAGATTACTGGGGAGGATACTTTTATGACCCAACCTCTTCAGACTACAAAGATAAGGTGATATTTCCTCCGGATTATAGAACCAACACTGCTTATGAAAAGCCTCCATATGATTTAAAGCTATCTCCGGGAGATGGGCGAATCACATTTGATGGAAAGTTTGAGATAGATGAGTGGGACTTTACTTTACAGCAAGATATTTTATGGGGTTTTTATGCGCAGGTATATCTTCCATATCGAGATATGAAGATTAGTAATATTTGTTATGAAAGTTGTTGCGGCACACCCTCAACGCCGGCAACAGAATTGAAGGGCGTGGATATAATCCCTGGGCCACAAACAACTGTTAAAATTGCAGATTTTATGGATCCTACGACCGGAACATTAAATAACGTTTTAAAGTTAATGTGTATGGAACCTTGGCAAAAGAATTATAAAAAGACAGGGATCAGTGACCTTCTTGTTTCAGTCGGATGGCACGGTTCCGGAGATCCTGTATCTCCTGTTATAAAAAGATTAAGCGGGTCTGTGCAGGTAGGTATTTTGATACCGACTGCCGGGGATAAATCGATAAACGATGTGTTTTCAATTCCCGTGGGATACAATGATTTTTGGGGTGTTAGCGGCCGAATCAGCGCATATGTTCAACTTTTTGATTTTCTTGGGGTAGGGGCCTATGGTGGTGGGCTTGTATTTTTCACAGAAGACAGAGATTTGCGAGTGAAAACGACCAAAGAACAAGATGGTCCTATTTTGTTGCAAAAAAGTTTTGGAAAATTTGACCAGGGGTCTCTTTGGGATATCTGTGGATACGCACAACTTGGGTTTAAGGGTGTATTTGCAAAAATTGGTTGCTCTTATACTCGGCAAGAAGATTCTGTTATTACGGTGAAAGATGATTGCCTACTGGCGACTTATAAACAACAGATGCTAAAAACAGATAATCCATGCTGTGGTCCTAAATTTCCGTACATTGTTTCTGTGGATTCCATAGTTAATACCGATCAAAAATTAAAGGCGTGGGAGTATTATACGGCACATATTGTTGCCGGATATGCATTTGAAGGGAGGTTTTTCTGCCCTTCCGTTTTCATCGAATATGATTATCCATTCTACGGAAAAAATTCCTTTAAAACTGATATGTTTGGCGGGACATTAAGTTTGCAGGCCAAGATATCTTTCTAGTATCGCACTCTCTGGTAAAATCGCAAAAATCAGATAGACTT
>CAZSLQ010000011.1:3170-22067 GCA_964607885.1 uncultured Pseudomonadota bacterium | reverse complement strand
ATTATCAAGTAGGTTTTGCCTCATAAGTTATTGTATTTAAAAATAAGCTGAAAGATTGCAAGTATGAATCTTTTGTCGATAATAAAGCTGGAGCTTTTGCAGGTTGTAAGAAATGTCCTAAATTTGTCCGAGCAAGAAGCATCTCGTATTGATATTGTTTTAAATGTTGACAAAGAGAGGTCATTTGGGGACCTAAGTTGTAATGCTGCAATGATGCTTGCAAAACAGTTGGGTAAAAATCCTAGGGAACTAGCACAAGAAATTGAGCAAGCTATAATTCTTGCCGGCCAAAGTGAAGAAAATCCGGCCTTATTCGGGGCTATCAAATCTGTTGAAATAGCAGGACCCGGTTTTTTAAATATCACGTTGAACAATGAAGTTTGGTGGGCCATTGCTTTGGAATTTTTTCAACAAAAAGATATGTTTTTTCAACTTGAATTTGATGAGAAAACTAGACAGAAATTTTTAATCGAGTTTGTTAGCGCCAACCCAACAGGGCCTTTACATCTTGGTCATGGTAGAGGTGGAATTATAGGTGATACTCTTGCAAGAGTTCTTAATTTTTTGGGCCACGAAGCTAAGAAAGAGTTTTATATAAATGATGCCGGAAATCAGATTTTAATTTTGGGGGAATCATTAAAAGTTCGCTGTTTGCAACAGCTTGGAGAGACTGTTGATCTACCTGAACAGGGTTATGCGGGTTTGTATCTAGTCGACTTGGCAAAAGAGTGTATTGAGCAGCTTGGACGTGATGTAGTTAAAAACTTAGATAAGTTTTTTGCAGACTATGCCAAAGAAAAAATGTTAGAACTCCAACGAAAAGATCTTGAATCTTATAGAATTATTTTTGATCGATGGTTTTCAGAAAAAACTCTCCATGATAGTGGCGCTGTGGCAGAGACAGTTGAACTTTTAAAAGAAAAAGGGCTTGTATATGAGTCTGATGGAGCTTTATGGTTCAAGTCGACTTATTTTGGTGATGATAAAGATAGAGTTGTAAAAAAAAGCGATGGCTCCTGGACCTATATTGCTGCTGATATTGCGTACCACAAAGATAAACTGGATCGAGGGTATAATAAACTTGTAAACGTTCTTGGCCAAGATCACCATGGGTATGTTAAACGTTTAAAGTCTACCATGGAGGCACTTGGGTATGATGCCAACAGACTAGATGTTATTTTATATCAACTTGTGACAATTAAAGAGAATGATGTTGTTTTAAGAATGTCCAAACGCGCTGGAAAATTTACAGAGTTAAGTGATGTTATTGAAGCTGTTGGTACAGATGTTGCAAGGTTCTTTTATCTGAACCGAAAAGCAGAGGCCCATCTCGAATTCGACCTGGCCGTTGCGCTTAAAAAAACTGACGAAAATCCTGTTTTTTATATCCAGTATGCATATGTTCGAATTAATAGTTTACTAGAAAAAGCTAGAGAATCCGGGTTATTTGACGATTATTTAAATGTTCTTTTTACTGGTGGATGGGATAATGACGAGTTGGTAAAAATTGTAAAATCAATGTCTGATCAAGAATTTGTTTTACTAAAAAAAATTGCTCAACTGCAGGATATATTGGTGAGTATTGCCATGAGCTATCAAACCCATCTTTTATCGTATTATACTTGGGAATTAGCCAATGCATTTCACAATTATTATACTAATCATAAAATAATAGATGTTAACAACCTCGGACAGACAAAAGAGAGGTTGTTTGTTGTTGTTTTGGTAAAAGATTCTCTAGAGATTTGCTTGGATTTATTAGGTTTGAGTAAACCGGAGAAAATGTAAGATGTTTAAAGATTTATTATTAGTCTCAGTTGGAGGAATTTTGGGGTCTTGTTTTAGATATGTTATTTCTACAAGCACAAATAATCTTGTGCAGAAATTATTTCCCCTAGGAACACTTTTTGTTAATTCTCTAGGGGCATTTATGGCTGGCGTTATCATAGGTTTTTCAAGTTGTATATGGTATACAAAAAATTATCAACTATTTTTGATTGTTGGACTTTTGGGTGCTTTTACAACATTTTCAGCTTACAATATCGAAACAATGAATCTATTTTTTGAAGGCAAGGTTAAATTTGGTTTGTTAAATATTTTGTTGAACAATATTTTATCTTTAATTTTTGTATTTTTAGGCTTTTTTCTTACAAAAGTGTTATTTTTGAAAGTTGATTGATACAAATGAACATATCTAAGATTTCAAATTTTGATTTAAAAAATTTCAAACCCGACCAGATAAGAAACTTTTCGATTATTGCACATATCGATCATGGAAAGTCTACACTGGCAGATCGTTTACTTGAATTAACTGAGACTATTTATGGAAAAGTGAAAAACGAGCAAATGCTCGATAAACTTCAAGTTGAACGTGAACGTGGCATTACCGTTAAAGCTCAGACTGCATCTTTGTTTTATGAATATAATGGAAAGATATATCTTCTAAATTTAATTGATACTCCCGGTCACGTTGATTTTAGTTATGAAGTTTCTCGGTCTCTTTACGCGTGTCAAGGAGCTGTTTTGCTTGTTGATGCTGTTCAGGGTGTGCAGGCGCAAACGATGGCCAATTTCTTTTTGGCATTTGAGCAAAATTTAACGATTATTCCGGTTATTAATAAAATTGATAAGGCAACTGCTGATCCGGAAAGAATTGCCGGAGAGATGAATAAAGCTTTTGATATTAAAAAAAATGAAATTTTACATATATCCGCCAAAACGGGTCTAAATATTGAGCATGTTCTTCAGGCTGTTATTAAAAATGTCAAACCTCCGGCAGGAGATGAGAATAAGCCTTTTAAGGCGCTACTTTTTGATTCTTGGTATGACGAGTATCGAGGCGTGATCTGTTTGATCGAAGTTATTGATGGAACTGTTTGCAAAGGCGATAAGATTATCTCTGCTCACACTGGACAAGATTATGAGATTTTAGATATAGGTTTGATGTATCCGGAGCCATACCCCACGACAGCCCTATATACTGGACAAGTCGGATTTTTAATCGCCGGTATGAAAACGGTTAAGGAGGCGCGCGTTGGAGACACCTTCTTTCACCAGGGGAAAGAAGTTCAGGCTTTGCCTGGATTCAAACCTGCAAAGCCTATGGTTTTTGCGGGAATTTATCCTGTTGATACTACTGAATTTGATTTTGTTCGAGATGCGATCGAAAAGTTGACTCTCAATGATCCGAGTGTCCATGTTGAAAAAGAGAGCTCAGCTGCCCTTGGGCTTGGTTTTAGATGCGGTTTTTTGGGTTTGTTACATATGGATGTATTTAAACAGCGTCTTGAGCAAGAGTATAATGTAGCAATTATTACAACATCTCCGACTGTTTTGTATAAAATTTTATTAACCAACGGGCAAGAGATAATGATTGAAAATCCATCGGATTTTCCGGAACAGGTGCAAATTGAAGAAGTTTATGAGCCCATAGTAAATGCTACTATTATTACTCCGAAAATATATCTGGGTAATTTAATAAAAATTTGTGAAGAGCGGAGAGGTGAACAGTTAGAAATGAATTTTCTAGATGAAGATCGGCTTGTGTTACGTTATAAATTGCCCCTAAACGAGATTATCACCGATTTCTATGACAAGTTAAAGTCTGTAAGTGCCGGTTATGCAAGTTTTGATTACGAAGTAGCAGGATATCAGGCCTCGAAACTTGTAAAAATGAATATCCTACTCAATGCTAAACCCGTTGATGCATTGTCTGTGATAGTTCATCAAGATAAAGCCTACTACATGGGGCGCAGGCTTACAAAAAAATTGAAAGAGGTAATTCATCGGCAGATGTTTGAAATTGCAATACAAGCTGCGATTGGCGCAAAGGTTATTGCACGCGAAACGGTTTCAGCAATGCGAAAAGATGTTACGGCAAAATGTTATGGTGGTGATATAACCAGGAAAAGAAAGCTTTTGGAAAAGCAGAAGGAAGGTAAAAAGAAGATGAAACAGATTGGTAATGTTGAGCTTCCTCAAGAGGCTTTCTTGACTGTTTTAAAAAGTGAAGATTGACTTTAAGGAGAGTCTTATGAATCGAAGGAAAGGCTTTTATTCAATTTCTGTTGTTGCAAAAATGTTTTCTGTGCATCAGCAGACGATTAGAATGTATGAAAAAGAGGGGTTGATAACACCAAAGCGTTCAGAGGGGAACACAAGACTTTTTTCCGAAGAGGATGTGGATAGGCTTGAGGAGATTATATACCTAACGCATAAGATGGGTGTTAACCTTGCCGGTGTTGAGATGATTTTAAAATTAAAAAAACGAGTTTCTAAGCTACAAGAAGAGCTCGGTTCTGTTATTCAGAATGCCCAAACACAACTCGACCAGGATGTGGAAGAGTACAAGCAGGATGTTGGGAAGCAAGTAAGACGACTTTTGGAGATCAAAAAAGAAAATATAAATAAAATAGAAAAAAAGCCAATTGAAATTAAAGATGTGGAGGTTGAACCGGCAGGTGGGAAACGTAATTTTGAAGAAAAAAAGGTTAAGTATAAGGCTAGTGCTCAGAATGAAAAGGTTGAATTTGGAGATAAAGGAGATTTGGACGACTGGCAGGTTGAGTACGAGGATAATTGATTTCGTAAGGAGCATAAGATGTTTTGGAATCAGGTTAAAACTGTCTTATTACTGGGTGGGTTAAGTGGTTTGTTGCTTTTAATTGGGGCATGGGCTGGAGGCCAAACCGGTTTGACTTTTGCCCTTATTATGGCTTTTCTAATGAATGCTATAGCCTACTTTTGGGCAGATAAGATTGTGCTTACAATGTATGGAGCACAGGAGCTTGACAAAAAAAAGTATTCTAAAATTTATGACATTGTCGAGGATCTAGCACAAAATGCTGGGATTCCAATGCCAAAGTTGTGGTATATTCCAACTCAGATGGCAAATGCTTTTGCCACGGGAAGGAATCCGGAGCACAGTTCAGTTGCAGTAACACAAGGGATTTTAGATATTCTTGAGGACCATGAATTACGCGGCGTACTGGCTCATGAGCTAGCACATATTAAAAACCGTGATATTTTAATTGCGTCAGTGGCAGCTACTTTGGCAACTGCTATTGGTTATCTTGCAAATATGATTAGATGGGCTGCGATTTTTGGCGGATTTGGCGGACGTGATAGTGAGAACAGGGGTGGAGGTTTGGGTGCATTATTGATAGCCTTAATTATGCCTATTGCCGCATTATTAATTCAGTTAGCTATTTCAAGATCGAGGGAGTATTTGGCCGATGAGTCAGGTGCGGAGTTTGCTCATGATCCGTTAGCTCTTGCGTCAGCTCTTGAAAAACTACATAGAGGGGTTAAAATTCACCATGAAGAACCGATTTCTCCCGCTCAAACTGCAACGGCAAGTTTGTTTATAGTTTATCCATTTTCAGGGAGTGGATGGATAAATCTCTTCTCTACACATCCTCCAATGGAAAAGCGCATCGAACTTTTAAAAAAAATGGCATTTAGAAGATAATTTGGTTGCTAACTTGTAAAGAATCTGATAAATTTTTCATCAAAGATTGATTTTTTATAGCCGAGGTGGCGAAATTGGCAGACGCACTGCCTTGAGGTGGCAGCGGGAGAAATCCCATAGGAGTTCAAGTCTCCTCCTCGGCACCAGCCTACGCTCTTGAAGAGCTATGGCTGGCGGTCCATCTGTTTTTGTGTATCGGGAGTAGTTAAATTAAATTTTAAGGAGCATTTAAATGTTAACTCAAAGCAGGTTAGTAAGAGCAATCACATCCCATTTTATGTTGTGGGTAGCTGTTTTTGTTGTAGGTAGCTATTTTATGTTTTCTTTCGATCCAAAAATTTTGAGAGAATCTGCAGAACCTGGAGTTATGGGCTCTATTAAAAAGTATTATAAAGCGTTAAAGCTTTCTTACATTAAAAAGGGTATTGATTTGGCAGGTGGCACGTACCTTGTTCTGGGTGTTGAATTAGAGAAAGCATTAGAAAATCGTCTGGGTATTGAAAATCGTTCTTTGGATCAGCTTTTTAAAATTAGAGAATTAAAGGTTTTGCCAAAAACCAAAACTGTGAAAGATGGTGTTCTTACGCTTTCTTTTGATAACGATGTTGCTGCAAAAGCCTGTTATAATCTTTTACAGGAGACTAAGGCTGCAACATTGCAGGTTAAGCTTTTTGATACAGATGTCCAAGCTGTTTTGTCTGGGGATCTTGATCGACGTATTCGAACCGGTTCTGTTGAACAGGCTGTAAATGTTTTGAATAATCGCCTTGGAAGCTACGGTGTCGAAGGTATCGTCGTCCAACAGCATGGAGAGAGGCAGGTCGTTGTTCAGCTTCCAGGAGTTGATGATCCGGAAAGAGTAAAATCCTTGATTTCAAGAGCAGCCCATCTTGAATTTAAGATAGTTGAGAAGGTGGCTGGTTCTAGGGATGCTTTATTAGAAGTTTATGATGGTGAGTTACCTTCTGATAAAGCTATAGTCCCCGGTAAAGCAGACATTGATGAAAGCGGAATTGAAGAAGCAGGTCGTTATTACTTGGTTTCGGCTTTTGCAGATATGACGGGTGACAGGATTGTTGATGCAAATGTTACGAGGGATGAGTATGGAAAACCTGTTGTGGCATTTAAACTTGATGGTGTCGGTGCAAGAGAATTTGGAGAATTAACCTCAAATAATGAGAGACGTCAACTTGGCATTATCATGGATGGGGTTATGATTTCGGCTCCTACTATTAATACTCCAATAACCGGTGGTTCCGGTATAATTACAGGAATTGGTTCTCAGAAGGAGGCTTTAGAGCTTTCGATCGTATTAAAATCCGGTTCACTTGTTGCGCCGCTCAAATTTGAACAAGAAAGCCGTGTAGGTGCGTCTCTTGGACAGGATTCGATATACAAAGGGCTTTTGTCATGTATTATTGCTTTGCTTCTGCTTTTCATATTTAGCTTTATTTATTACAGAATTCCCGGATTATTAGCTGTTGTTGCGTTGCTCGGGAATATGTTTTTAGTTTTACTTTTCCTTTCGTATTTTCATGGTACACTGTCGCTTTCAGGGATTGCGGGATTAGTTTTATCGGTGGGTATGGCAATTGATGCATCTATCTTGATTTATGAAAACGCAAAAGATCAATTGGCTACGGGATCAACATTGCGTAAGGCCGTATTTGACGGATTTGATGGGGTATTGGCCGTTATACTTGATTCGAATATAACAACATTCTTAACAGGGTTGGTGCTTTTTTACTGGGGTGGTCCTGCAGTAAGAAACTTTGCAACGACGTTAATGCTTGGTATTGTGGCAACTCTGTTAACGGGAATTTTGTTTCTCAAGGCAATGTTCCAGTTCATGTTTGATGTGTTAGATGTTAAAACGATGAAATTCTAAAATTAAGGTTGGCGACGTAGCTCAGTTGGTTAGAGCGAAGGAATCATAATCCTTAGGTCCTGAGTTCGAATCTCAGCGTCGCCACCATCCTACTCCAAGGCTTCGGCCTGTCAACCGTGGCTAAATAAAGAACGTAGGTTGAATGTTATTAAATGGGTACTCAAATTTTGACTGCTTTTATTTCTATTATATCTGCGTATCTTGTAGGAGCTTTCCCTACAGGTTACCTCTTTGCTAAATATTTTTTTAATTTGGATATAACCAGATTTGGGTCTGGGAATATTGGTGCCACAAATATTGCAAGAGTTCTTGGTAAAAGATATTTTATTTTAATTTTTATAACTGATTTTTTAAAAGCTTTTTTAACTTTGTACACAATTTTTCATGTTTTTTCAAAATTGAATTTGGATTACAAGGGAGTGCTTGTTTTTAGCGCGATAGCCTTATTATTGGGAAATGCTTACTCGATATTTTTAAATTTCAAAGGGGGTAAAGGCGTTGCTACGTTTGCCGGTATAGTTGCGTATTTTTTTGAGTTTAAAATTATTTTGGTTTTTGCATGCGTTTGGATTTTTGTTGTGTGTCTTTTCCGTAAGCCATTTTTGGCATCAATTTTAGCAACTTACTCGTTTTGTTTTTTTTATTATTTTTTTTCATTAGATTATAAGTTATCTTTGTTTTTCTTTTTGATTTTTGCTTGCCTTTGGATAACTTTTAGGCATTTGGAAAATATTAGGAAAATGTTATGAAGTTTATTGCTGTTGCAAAAGCTTTTGATCAGATTGAACAAGAATCGTCAAGACTTAAAATTACAGAGATGTTATCTGATCTGCTTAAACAGGCAACTCCTGCTCAAGCCGCCACCATAGCCTACATGTCTCTTGGGGACCTCCATCCTAGTTATAGAGGTACAAAGTTTAATTTTGCTGAAAAGAGCATGATAAAAGTTTTGGCCAAATTATTAGATGTTTCCGAACATACAATCAAAGCAAAAGAAATAAAGCTAGGAGATTTGGGTTTGGTTGCACTTGAGGCTGAGGGTAAATCTGAATTAAAATTGACCTTGCATGAAGTTGAGAGGTTTTTGGACGAGTTTGCCGAGATATCGGGAGAAGGTTCAACGCAAGAAAAAGAGAAAAAATTATTAGAGTTATTTAATAAGCTTGATCTGCTCTCGATTAAATATGTTATTCGCATAATTCTTGGAAAACTTAGACTTGGTTTTTCGGATATGACATTACTAGATGCTTTTTCTTGGATGCAAGAAGGTGATAAATCCATTAGAAAAGATTTAGAAGAGGCTTATAACGTCTGTGTTGATATCGGCTTAATTGTGAAAATCTTGAAAGAAGATGGAATTAAAGGAATAAAAAATATAGGAATTGTTCCGGGAATTCCCGTTCGTCCTGCTGCTGCAGAGCGTCTACCTGATGCGGTGTCAATTGTTAAAAAATTGGGTAAATGTGTTGCTCAGCCGAAGTTGGATGGATTTAGGCTTCAAGTTCACGTTAACAAGACGCATTCCAAGAATGAGGTACATTTTTTTTCTCGAAATTTACAAGATATGTCAGAAATGTTTCCTGATTTGAAAGATGCAGTATTGAAGCTTGATGTTAAAACACTGGTACTTGAAGGTGAGGCCATCTCTTATGACGTCGAAACGGGGACTTTTTTACCGTTTCAGGAGACTGTAAAACGGAAGAGAAAGTACGAGATTGAAAAATTTGCGCAGGATTTTCCGTTAAAGCTTTATGTATTTGATATTCTATACCTGAATGGCAAGTCTCTTTTAGATTGTGGACACGAGAAGCGTCGTAAATTTGTTTTAGATTTGCTGAATGACAAGGCGGTTGAAAAACAGGGTGTCATTTACGCAATCGAAGAGGTGGAGATAGAAAGTGCTAAGTCGCTGGACGAATATTTTGAGCAAAATGTATCAGCAGGTCTTGAAGGTGGGGTTGTCAAAAAACCGGATTCTATTTATCAGGCGGGAAAACGAAATTTTAATTGGGTTAAATTTAAAAGGCAGGAGTCCGGAGAACTGGATGATACGATAGACTGTGTTATACTGGGTTATTATGCCGGGCGTGGAAAGAGAGCTTCTTTTGGAATAGGAGCATTGCTTGTTGGGGTCTATAATAAGAGTGAGGATATGCTCCAAACAATCGCAAAAATCGGTACGGGTTTGAGTGATGAGGAATGGCGTGCACAGAAAAAGTCTTGTGATAAGATAAAAGTTATGGATAAACCTCACAACGTGCAGTGTTCCAAAGAGCTTTATCCGGATGTTTGGGTTGACCCGCAAATTGTCTGCATGATTCGTGCTGATGAGATAACGCTCTCTCCTTTGCATACGCCCGGAAAAACAAATCAAAAATTAGGATATGCCCTAAGATTTCCTCGGTTAATGGGTTATAGGCCCGACAAGTCTGCTTTGGAAGCAACTGAAATAAAAGAGATAGAATCTCTTTACAAAATTCAGTTCAAAAAAAGTCGTAAAATATCATCAAAAGAAAAGCAAAAATCTTTATTTGAAGAATAATACCCCTACAATTTTTGTGTTGTAGGGGTATTGGTTATTTTTGCGTACTGCTCGAGGATGCAGCAGATTGTTCCTTGAGTATCTTAATTGCATCTTTTTGCCCCGCCTTTGCTGCTAGGGTGAGATACTTGTCTGCGAGTGTTCTATTTGTTTGGAAACCCTTAATTTTTTTTGCCGGGCCAACACGATAAATGAATCCAATGATAAACGCCGATTCGGCGCATAAGCGGTCAACTTTAGTTTGTGTTTGTAGCTCATCGGCAAGTTGCGTAAATAGTGAAATTGCAAGTTTTATATTTTCTAGATTTAGTGCCGATAAAAGTTTTTTGGCAAAATCAAACTTATAAACCTTTGACAGAGGAGAAAGTCGATGCGCAATTCTGAGATATTTTAAACTGATTTCGTTTGAATCCATAATCTGTGCAAGTGCGCTGTATACCTTTGCCAATGTAAAATTAAACGGTGTTCCTTCTATTGTTTGAATCGTTTCCAGATAGTCTTCAGATTTTTTTAGAAATTGTCCAATTATTTTCTCGTCTAAAGGTTCATTGTATTTTAAGTTATGTAGTGTTGCCACAAAGCATAAAGCTGATAAAATGCTTAAACTATCCATATCTTCATGGGAAAAAGTAGTTTTTTTTGTTTTAGATGATTTTTTTTGTTTAGTGTCCATAGGTTGTGTTGGTATTTTTGATTCAAATGCATTTTGTGCTATTGTTGAAAGTTTTAGAATCTCGGTCATGGTTTGCACGGCTTTGGTTGATTCTGCATGTTGTTGCTCTGGATTCTTTATGCTTTTTAATGTTTCTCCTATTGTTGAAGTAAGTTGGGCGTAAAACTGTTCTGCAATAATGAAGGCCGAAGATGCATTTTGTAAGTCATTATAAGCTATTAAAAAAGGTATGATTGAAAAGGATAACTTTAGTAGCGCAATGTGTTCTATTGTTGGGACAGTAATTCCTGGGATACGTTTAACAATTTGTGCTGCTATTCCAATGGCCTCGAAACGAATCTGGTCTGGTGTATTTTCTTCTAGAATTATTTTTATAAATAAATCAATTGCCTTATGTTCCGAAATTTCTGTCTCAATTCCGTTTATAAATATGCATCCCAGAACCAGGCATGCTATAAAAAATTCTGCTGGCTTCTGATCGTACTCTTCAGATGAAATGGCGGATGACTTTTGAATGAAATTTTGTATAAATTCATATTTGTTTAGGCCTAATATTTTTTCGAAAGAAAAATCATATACAAAAGATATACGAACAATAAGCGCCTCTACCACGAAAAAAGAATCGAAAGTTTTAAGGATTGTAAGAAGTGCTCGAAGTTCATCAATATTAATAACTTTTTTTACATCAACATTTTGTTGTAGCGAAAAAATTTCTTCGAATATTTGTGTTGCCGAAGCGAGTATCCCTTGACTTGTTTCATCTAGATCTCCTACCGGAATGGATTTTATCTGTTCCAAATAATCCATCCCCGTATTCCATAATTTACGGATTTCTAACTCACCTGTGTTTTGTTGAATTTGTGGTTTACTACATGCTGCTTGGTGAGATGAAGAATCATCTTGAACTTTTCTTTTTTGTTTACCTTTTCTCTTCCCTTTAGATTTTTTCTTTTCTGTAGTTTTTTCAGGTATAACCTCTTCTTCAGAATCGTCTGATATTGAAGTTTCTTCAGGAATAGCAATCTCTGAAACAACTGAGTCAGTTTCGGTTTTTGAGCTAGACGCTTCACATGCAAAAGCATGAGCAACTTCCTCCTTGGGGCATGTTTTTTCTTGCTTTGATTTGGTTTCCGCTGCTGTGACTGCAGAAAATTTGGGTTTTTCTTTTGTTTCCAGTGGTTTCCTGACCGTGTAAAAAAATGTCTTATCGTTTAAAGGTCTAGGTGTAAATTTTTTAACAGCGGGTGCTGTTTTCGGGTTGGCAAGCCTTAGTGTAGGAACGTCTTTTTTGGGTTGAGTTGCTGCTATTTCGGCCCATGAGCGTTCAATTTTCTTAGATTCTGCGGGTTTTATTTCTGATTGTTCTAAAGGGTTAACACTCGGTACTTCTGAAGGCATAGGACTTGCTTCTACAGGGACAGGATCTTTTTCTGATTTTTTCGTTTCCGAATGTGCCGATTTACCTTGCTGATCTTCGGCTGGTTTGTCGGGCTTTGTTTCTGTTATCCCAGAGGCTTGTGGTGCTTGTTGCGGTATTAAAGGTGATCCGGCTCCATCAACCCAAACAGGAACCATGTAAGGAACTGGCACCTGGATATACTGAGCAACCGGTATTCCGATATACTTAGTAGCATTTTGTATATCTGGGTCTAGAAGTAGGCGTAATTCAATCTCTACATTGGCTAGCATCCGTTCTAAACCTGCAATTATACCAAGTTTGTTAGGATTATCAGAATTTCTTAAAGATACTATCTCAGATTGGATAAATTTACGGTGTTCGTTTAATTCCAGCATTCTTGCTTGGCGAATGTCAATTGTTGCTGCCTCGTTTTCCATTGGAGAAAGATGTGTTGTGCAAAAACCTAGCGTAGATGTGATAATAATGAATCGAAAATATCTAGATAATATAAATTTCATAAAACCCCCATTTATTTTAAAAATAACCAATATGTATGATAAAACTATTGAAAAAAATACAAAAAGTCAATTTTGGAGTTTTTTTAGCGTAAAAAGCTTACTTTTTTAGCATTATTTTGAACAAAAATGCCGATATTATTGCCATTATGCTTCCAAAAATAAATGGGGCTGAGCTTCCGGCATATGTCCAAAGAAAACCGGCAATGAGAGAGGCAAAAAATGTGCAGATTCCAACAACTGTTTGATGCAATCCAAATGCAGTTCCAAAGAGTCTGTGAGGTACAATTCCTGCAATATAAACTTTAATGATGCTATCTGTTTGTGCCATATAAAACCCGTAAAGAGCAAAAACAAGCCACATCCATATTCCATCAGATATAAATCCGCTCAGGGCAAATGCCGTAGCAAATGTTATAAAACCTGAGAGCAAAATTTTTTCTGTTCCGATTTTATCTGCAAGTATTCCTATTGGCATTGAAAGTACTGAGTGGGTTAAGTGATAAAGAATATATGCTCCTGTTGTTACCGTAAGAGATAGGGCAAGATTTTGCGATCTAAGAATCAAGAATAGGTCCGAACTGTTGCCAATATTGAATAGGATTGTTACAAGCAAAAATTTGTTAAATTCCGGTGATATACTTCTTATTTCGAGCTTTTCATGTGGTACATTTAATGAAAAACCGCTATCTTGCGATTTTTTTTCTTCAGTAAAAAATATTAAAAGAAGAATGCCAATTATTGAAGGTATTAGGCTTAACAAAAATATAGCCCTGAGATTATTATTGAGGATTGATAATAAAATTATAGCGATTATTGGACCAATGGCAGCTCCTGCACTATCAAAACCCCTGTGTAGACCAAATGCTCGTCCTCTATACTTGGGTTGTGTATAGTCGGCAATTAAAGCATCCCGGGCCGACACTCTTACTCCCTTCCCTAGTCTGTCTGCAATTCTTGCGGTCATGGCCATAGGCCAACTGTAGGCAAGCCCAATCATGGCTTTTGAAATTGCGGATAATGAATAACCAAAGACAACAAATGGTTTGCGTTTATCAAGCTTGTCGGAGTACCATCCAGAAAATACTTTGCATATATTTGAAAGTGATTCCGAAAGACCGACTATAAATCCCATTATATAAACGGGTGCTCCAAGCCATACTGTCAAAAATGTTGGGATAAGTGGATAGATCATTTCAGATGCCGTATCATTGAAAAAACTTACAAATCCCATCGCAATAACATTTTTGGAGAGTTTTAATCTCCGTTCAAAATAAGACATCATAATTTATCCTCGAAGTTTAAGCTTTTTTGTCTTTAACTTCGTAGCCGAGTATTTTTAATTGATCGCGAATTTCATCTGCAAGAGCCCAGTTTTTATCTTTTCTTGCTTGGTCCCGTTGGTTAAGCAAGTTTTCTATTTCTGGAGTTATCGAGACATGCTCATCAATTTGATACAGTTTTAATCCTAGGACATTTTGAATTATGGCTTTAATTGAAAGTTTTGTTTCTGTATCTGATTTAATGGCTGAAAGATTTTCAAAAATAATTCCTAATGCTTTGGGTGTATTTAGGTCATCACACAATGCTTCCATTACCTTCTGCGATAATGGGTTTTTTAAGGCATCGTGATTGCTTGTGTCCGACTCATTTGAGTTAAAATAACTAATTAATTTTTTATATGCTGTTTTGCTAGCCTTTAATTCTTCATCCGAAAAATCAATTGGCGTTCTATAGTGGTGTTGTAGAAAAAAGTAACGTAACACCATCGGATCAAACTGGTTGAATATGTCCTTTAATGTTACAAAGTTACCCAGAGATTTCGACATTTTTTCTTTATTGATTGTAATAAATGCGTTGTGTAGCCAATAATTGGCAAACGGCTTATCATTAAGAGCTTCCGACTGAGCAATTTCATTTTCATGGTGAGGAAATATTAAGTCTATCCCACCTCCGTGAATATCGATGGTTTCGCCTAGAAGTTCCTGCGCCATAACTGAGCATTCAATATGCCATCCCGGTCTCCCATAACCCCATGGAGACTTCCAGAACAGGCCTTCCGTATTTCCTTTCCAAAGTACAAAGTCACCAGGATTATGTTTTCGCTCATCAACTTCAACCCTTGCGCCTGCTTGTTGTTCCGAAATATCCCTCCCAGAAAGTTTTCCATAATCCGAGAATTTTGATATATCAAAGTATACGTCCGAGTCTATGACGTAAGCTTTTTCTTTTTCGATCAATTTTTTTACGAAATCTATAATTTGTGGGATGTAATCGGTGACTCTAGGCTCGTGGGTGGGTTTCAGGTTGCCCAAGTTATTCATATCCTTATGATACGCTTCAATGAACTTCTTAGAAACTTGTGGATATAAATTTAAGTTACCCAAAATTTCTGCTTTTTTTAAAATCTTATCATCGATATCAGTAAAATTACGAACAAAGTTAACTTTATATCCAAGAAACTTAAATAATCTTACTAGAACATCAAAATTCACGTAACATCTTCCATGTCCAAGATGTGAATAGTCATATGGAGTTATTCCACAGACATAGATCTTGATTTCGTTCTTTGATATGGGTACAAAAACTTCTTTTTGATATGTTAAACTATTCGTAAATTTTATTTCCATCTCTTTGCCATCCTGGAGATTTGTTTCAGGACTCAAAAAATGAGCCCATTTGTCCATAACTTATCTAGGACAATGGGCTCATACTATTCAATAATTTATTCGTGATCTTCGAGAGCCTCTTGGATCTTTTTTATTAAATCTTCTTTTGACATTAGTCCTGCATATCTGTGTTGCTCTTCCCCATCCTTGTAAAGAATGAAAGTTGGGACGCCTTCAATTTTTTGCGTTGTAAATAATTCATCTACTTTTTCTTTATTTATTGATACAAATTTGCAAGTGCCTTGCATCTCTTTTGCAATCTCGTCAAATACAGGTTTCATCTCTTTGCAGGCCCCGCAGAAATCTGCAGAAAAATCTACTACAACAAGCTTATCGGACTTGAGAACCTCTTTTTCAAAATCCTCTTTGGATTCAATTGGAAGAACAAAAGATTCAGCGATAGTTTTTTTTACCGCTGTTTCTGCCGCTTCTACCTCAGATGCCTTAGGTGTCTCGTCTTTACACTGTTTACAAAAATCACAGCCGGTTAAAAATGCCAATCCAACAAGTCCTACGAATAATGATGATTTTCTCATCATAAAAAGTTCCTTTCAGAATATGAAATAATATTAATAATATTAATATGCAAATACAAAACGACTCTGAATTTATAATATCTAGAAAAATTAATTTCGTATAGATAATATTTAATCCAAGTACGATGAGACATTTTAACATAAAATTATAAAAATTTGTCTAGGAATTTTAAAATTATGTTTCAAATTCGATTGATTCGGAGGTTAAGTCTTTTTTTAATTTTTTTTGCTTTCATCAAAATTTATCAGCACAATAGAATTATAAAATTGAATTATGAAAAGCAGCGGCTAGAGATGAAAAAAAATGAGATGAAAAAAATATACAATGATTTAACCATGGAGATCTGTAGATTAAAAGACTTCATTAGTGTAAGAATGTTTGCGCAAGAGAAATTTGGTATGGAAAAATTAAAATTCTCACAAGTTTTTACATTTACCGGTTTTTAAGTAGGTTCAATATATGGTAAAGCGATATAAAGATTACAAGCCTCGCCTGAGTTTTGTTTTGCTTTTGTTTGTCTTGTTTTTTTGTATTATTTTGATAAGACTTTTTTTGTTACAGATATACCAGAAAGACTTCTTTAGATTATTGGCTTGGCAGCAGTATAGTTTTTCTATAAAAGTAAATTTACCGAGGGGGGATATTTATGACAGATGGGGCAAGGATCTCTTGGTATTTAATCGTGATGTTCCATCAGCCTTCATACTACCACGCCAATTTAATGAACGGAAAAAGACTGAACGTTTCTTGCAAAAATTTTATCCGGCTGTTTACAAAAAAATGAAGGCGAATCCGGATAAGCATTTTTTATGGTTAGATAGAATTTTATCCGATGAACAGGCCCAAAAAATAAGAGAAGATGGAACGCCAGACATTCAATTTATTGATGAGCCTCGCCGTTTTTACTTTTCTTCTGCATTTTCGCATCTCCTTGGTTTTACGGACATTGATGGAAAAGGTATTTCCGGCATAGAACTTGAGTTTGAAGAATGGCTTGCAGGAAAACCTATGCATTTAAATATTCAAAAAGATGCTAGGTCCAGTAATTTTTATTTTGGAAAGGATATTGAAGATCCCGGATGTTGCGGAAAGCCCGTTACATTAACGATAGATAAAAATATCCAAACACTCGCTTTTGAAGAGCTTAAAGGCTGTGTTGATGGATACCAGGCTGTTGCGGGATCTGTCCTTGTTCTTGATCCGGAAACGGGTGAAATATTAGCAATGACAAATTATCCTTCATTCAATCCGAATGATAAAAGTATCAAAAATTTAGATGTAACAAAAAACTTTATTGTGACCGAGTGTTTCGAGTTGGGCTCGGTTATGAAGGCTTTTCTTGCTCTTGCGGCGTTGTCCGAAGGTGTTGTTTCTCTTGATGAGGAGATTGATTGTCAGGGAAAAATAGCTTATGTGAACGGTGTTAAGGTTGAAAACTGGAAGAGTCTTGGGGTTTTGAGTTTTGTCGATGTCATTAGATTTTCAAGTAATGTTGGGACTGCAAAGGTTGCATTGCGATTAGGACCTAAGCTTTATGAACACCTCAAACGTGTTGGATTTGGAGAAAAAACTGGGATTGAATTTCCAGGAGAACGTGAAGGTTTTGTTAATTCACCTAAAAATTGGAGCCGTCCTTCTCCCATTGTTATGTCTTTTGGGTATGAAATTATGGCATCTCTGCTGCAACTTGGACGGGCGTTCTGTGTTTTTGCAAACGGCGGGTATCTCATTAACCCAACTCTCGTTATACAGCCAAAAACAAAAAGTGACCGGTCTAGAGTTAAAATTTACGATGATAAAGTCATTTCTCAAATGCGCCAAATTCTAAAAAAAGTTGGCGATCTTTACCCGATTAAAGGATGTGATGTATTTGGTAAAACCGGTACGGCTCGATGCGCTATTCCCGGGGGATATTCAGATAAAGAGCATGTTTACACCTTTGCGGGGATTGTCGAGAAAGGTGATTATAAGCGTGTTATAGTTGCATTTATAAATCGTCCTCAAAAAGCGCACATGTGGGCGTCCGAATCTGCTGCGCCATTGTTTCAACGTGTTGCTGAACGCATGATTATTTATGAATCGGCGGACAAAAAAAAGATAATGATCTAACGGACCAATTTTATGCCGATCTAACGAAGGCGTTTGTTATGTAGGTAACCGAAGGCTGCTCGTTTTCTTTTAAAAGAACTGTTGCAACATCGAATCTCAGAACTTTATCCCTAATCTGGTTTTGTAAAACAAAGTGTTTTGCTGCCCTAATAATTTTTTGTTGTTTGGATCTGTTAACAACAAGCGATGTTGGGAAGTACTCTGTTTTTCGTGTTTTAACTTCAACAAAAGCAATGGTATCGTCTTTTTGTACTATCAAATCAACTTCACCCAGCTTAGTGCGGTAATTTTTTGCCAATATCTTAAAATTATTAAGGGTAAGCCATTTTTCAACAGATTGTTCTCCTAAATCTCCAACCGATTTTTTATCTGTCATGATTAAAAGAAGAAATTAGATGTTTTTTTCTTGTGTCCTTGGGCCAATTGAGTGAATTGTGAAAGTGGGTATTTTGTTGTCAATAAATCAAATGTTTCTTTAAACTCTTGGTGTTTTCTCTGCGCCTTTGCAAGTTGGCACTTTAGGTAGAGTATTCGGTCTTCGAGTTTTGGGTTTTTAGGAAGATACTCTTTTTCGAGTGTTTTAATCCTATTTTGTGCCGCTTGGTATTTTTTTTGTTTTAGATAGTAGTTAAAAACATAAACCTCTTTATCTATGAGTTTTTGTTCACATGTATTTTGGATATCTCTAACATCATTGATATAGCCTTTGAAAGACGAGTTTCCCAAGTACTCCCTACAAAGCCTGGTAGTTTCAAGCGTGGTTGTTTGATCGCAGTCTAATCTGAGTGTCTGGTAGAATTTTGAGAGAATTGCTTGATATTTTGCATATTCGGCCTTCTCATCTGAAGGATAGAATTGAGCAAAATGACTGTAAAGTTCGTATGCTGAAGGGAATTTCCCTAATTTGAAATAGATTTCGGCCAAAGCCAATTTATGTTGGGCGATGTCTTGTTGATCGGAAAAACGCGCCAATATCTCTTCCAAGTATTCTGCTGCCGGTTCGCGTTTATTTCTGTTTAATTCTGCATAGGCATATTCTTTTAGCTCATTATAACCAAGTTCATTTTTGTTTGTCTGCTTGCTGCAACCACAGAG
>CAZSLQ010000011.1:0-3098 GCA_964607885.1 uncultured Pseudomonadota bacterium | reverse complement strand
CAAGTGTAATTGATTATAAATATTTTAAAAGGTTTAAATTTTTGTTAATTATTTAAATATAAAACTTGAAAAAATATTACGAACTAAGTATGTTTTAATGTCAGCTTGAAAACATTAAAATTTCGATACATTAATGTTCCAAATTTGTATGTTTTTGATAAAATTAAACCCTAGGGATGGGCTTTTAAATCGGGAAGGTTTTGTGTCATGATATTGCTGGAAGTCAATTTTATGCCTTATGTTTGGTTGTTTGCTGCGCTGGGATTCCTATTGTTGGAGCTTTTGACCCCTGGCCTTTTTTTCTTTGTGGCTTTTTCTTGTGGATTTGCCTGTTCCGCGATAGCGGCTTTTATTGGTTTTTCGATTCTGGTTCAGTTATGGGTTGCTTTGATTAGTGGCATCTTGTGTTTTGTTGCAATAAAAGCTTTTTTTGCTTCACATAAGGTCAAAAAGGTTGAAAGTAAAACAAATGTTGATGCTTTGATTGGTCTTGACTGCGTAGTCATAGAACCGATTGGGGTTCATAATCCCGGAATTGTAAGAGTAAAAAGTGAGTTATGGGGAGCAATTATAAAAGAAGGTTCTGAGTTGCAAAAGGGTACAGCGGTTCGAGTTGTTGATATTCAAGGCAACAAGCTAGTCGTTAGGAGTTTCTAATGGTATTCACTCTGTTTTTGGCTTTTTTCACATTCTTATTAATTTTTATGATTGTAACACTTATAAAGGCAACTTATCTTATAAATCAGGCTGAAGTTGTTATTATCGAGAGGCTTGGGGCTTTTCATAAAATATTAACATCCGGATTGCATTTTGTTATGCCATTTGTTGATCAGCCTAGGAATAACTTCTGGACAATATTAAAAGATGATCCTCGTAGTAAGATTACTTATAGATATAACATAATTGTCACTCGTATTGATTTACGTGAGACGGTCTATGATTTTCCTCGCCAGAATGTTATTACAAAAGATAATGTAACTATAGAGATTAGCGTTTTGTTGTATTATCAAATTACCGATCCTAAAGCGGCTGCTTACGAGGTTGCCGATCTTCCTCTTGCCATTGAAAAATTAACCCAAACTACAATGCGAAATATTATTGGGTCAATGGATTTGGATGAGACTCTCACCTCTCGCGATAGAATAAATGAAAGATTGCGACATGTTCTTGATGATGCCACAGAAAAGTGGGGTGTAAAGGTTAATAGGGTTGAACTGCAAGAGATAATTCCTCCCGTTGACATCCGGCAGGCCATGGAAAAGCAGATGCGTGCGGAGCGCGATCGTCGTGCATTAATTTTAGAGGCAGAGGGACAGAAGGCATCAGCTATTTTATCGGCAGAAGGTGATTATCAATCAAAGGTTACACGAGCAAAGGGCGAGGCTGATGCTGATACAGCGGCTTCGCTGGAGGCTAGAATTGTTGGTGGAGAACCGTCTGGTGAAAACGGTGAACATAGTGAGGATCGAAATTCGCCAACGGAAATTGATCCTGAGAGTGCACCTACCGGTCAAATTTTAGATCAGAAGGTCGAACAGCCGGTGCCTTCTGGTGAAATGAAAATTGTTACTAAGGAGGTAATCGGAAAAACTTCTGCTGAGATACCATCTGGCGAAGAATGGCATGTTGAGATGGTTGCCAGAGCAACTGTCACAATAAACAATAATGCGAAACTTGTAGTTAGTGACATGGCCGCAAAAAATAAATTCATTATTATTGGTAATGGGCAGCTTGAAATAACGGGAATGGACACACAAAACGAAATTGAAAGAAGGTAGTTTCTTATTTCGTATAGGAGGGGATTGAGCGCTTACGATTATAATCAGGGAAGTGGTTCTGTTTTGTCCATCTGGGGATGGATTGCTTTTATTTTGCTGATTTTGGTTGGCGGATATTTTCTCTACCAATACATTCGTCGTCTGATTCTTTATTATTATCAATTACAAAAAACCTCGAGTTGGGTGATGCTTAAAGTTTCAATTCCTAAAGAGCGTCACGCAGAGGAAAACGAACAACGGATGGATTTTCGTGAAATGGCTTCGGTGATTGAGCCGTTTTTTGCCGGATTGGAAGCATTATTCGACACAAAAATTCAGAAAAAAATATCCGGTCAGGATCATATATCTTTAGAAATTATCTCCAAAGGGGGACTGGTATTTTTTTACATTGGTACTCCATCTTTGTATAAAGAATCGATTGAAAAAAATATTCTCGCTCAATATCCTGACGCAATTATTGAAGAGGACAAGGAGAGGGGATATTCGATTTTCAAGGACACAAAAGGGGAGATCGCGGCTGGAAATTTGCGCCTGCTGAAAAAATTTTTCTTTCCAGTCAAGACTTATCGTTATCTAGAGTATGATCCATTAAATGGTATCGTAAATGCTCTGTCAAAGCTCGGCGAAAATTGTAATGTAGGCATTCAAATACTTATTCGTCCAACTGATAACACCTGGCGTTTTGCGATTGACAAGACAGCAAAAAATATTCAATCAGGCAAAAGCGCTAGTTATTATCAGATGAACTCTAGGCAGAGAGCAGGGGAGAACTTTTTTAAGTTTTTAGGCGACGTTGGTAAAACTGCTGCTGGTAAATCACTCGAAGAAGAGGAAAAAGAGAAGATGTCGCAAAATCAACTTCGTCTGAATCCGATTCAAGAACAACAATTAAAACTTTTAGCTGAAAAAGGGTCGAAAACCGGTTTTGATACTCAGGTGAGAATTATATCGGTTGCGCCAACAAAAGAACAAGCGGTGGAGAAATTAAAAATTGTCTATTCCGCTTTTGCCCAATTTTTTGCCCCTGATCACAATGGATTTAAGCTGAAAAAAGCAAAAAAACAACGGGAAACTGTGGCAAATTATATCTACCGAATTTATGGTCGTGAACCAAGGATGCTTTTAAATACTGAAGAATTGGCGTCGATTTATCATTTGCCCAATCGCTATATGGATGCCCCAAACATTGCTTGGGTTTATTCGAAAAAAGAATCCCCACCACCGCAATTACCAAGCGAGGGAGTGATTGTTGGCGAGACCAACTATCGTGGCCAAAAATACCCAATACGAATAAAAGACGCTGATCGAATGCGCCACATC
>CAZSLQ010000010.1:22241-26268 GCA_964607885.1 uncultured Pseudomonadota bacterium | reverse complement strand
CTCTTTGATTAAATAATTTTTATAAGAGCCTGTCTCGGCTTCGGGTATTTTTATTTTTATATCTTCAAGTTTAATTATATCATCCACATGTGAGTTTGTATTTCGTGTTGAATAAGATTGTAAATTAAAATCCGTTTGATTGTATTCTAGTTCACCCGTTTCCCTATATTTTTCAACCCTTAATTCCAATATCTCCTTCCACTTACTTGCGGTTAGACTTTTTTTGCTTGTGACTTTTGCTATCAAATCAAGTGTTTTTCCGTTAAATTCCGAGCTTAACGAGTTATACCTGTTATTTTGTACAATAATTATATATGCACCGAGGATGAAGAATGTTAGATATGCAAGAGTTTTTGAAAAAACAGAACCTGTGGTTTTTACTGCGAAAATAGTTAGAATTGCGCTTGAAAATATGATTCCGGACAGTAAGTAAGCAGCGTTAAACAGCGAAAACGATTGCGCATAAATTCCAAAAATAAGAGTGATTGTGGCCAATATCAAAGGGGAGAAGTATTTTTTGTTGAGTAAATGTTTTTGTGGAATAATAATTAAATTGTAGCAAGCCAGCAGTGTTGGCGTTAAAATTAATATCAGCCAAATAAGATCTGTTAATTTATTGTTTAGATTGTTAAGCATTGTATTCTCACAGTTAAAAGTTAATATTTTATAGACTAACAAAATTTTAAAAGGGTTAAAGTGAAAATATCTAATATTTTTGGTAGAGAAATTATTGATTCCAATGGGATTCCAACAGTTGAATGCGTCTTAATTCTTGATAATGGACAAACTGTTAAAGCGTCTGTCCCTTCCGGTGCTTCAACTGGAAAGTATGAGGCTGTTGAGTTGCGAGATGGTGATAAAACTAGATTTTTGGGCAAGGGAGTTTTAAAGGCTATCCAGAATCTAGAGAAAAAAATTGCACCGGCTTTGATTGGTAAAGTTCCTGACCTACTTGAGGCGGACAAGCTTATTATCGATATTGATGGAACGGATAACAAATCAAATCTTGGCGCAAATGCTACATTGGCTGCAAGTACTGCGGTTGCTCGTGCTCAGGCAGTAGATTCCGGGTTAGAGTTATACGAATTAATTAATAAAGTTTTTGATATAGGCCCAACATCTTTCCCTTTATGCATGTTTAATGTTTTAAATGGAGGTGTTCATGGTGATAACGGGATTGCTTTTCAAGAATTTATGATTATGCCAAAAAAACAGGGGTCTATTCAAAAAACAGTACAAACGGCTGCCGAGGTTTATCATTCTCTAAAAAATATTTTAAAAAAAGATGGTTACAGCGTAGGTGTAGGTTTTGAAGGTGGATTTGCTCCTGTTATTAAAGCAAGTAAAAATAAAGAACATATTATTCTTGATTATTTACATAAAGCTATTGAAGATGCCGGGTTTTGTTCAAATGAGATCGCGTTTTGTCTGGATGTTGCGGCGTCGCAGTTTTATGATACTAAAAAAAACGTATATCTAATTGATGAACAGAATTTGAATAGTTCTCAGATGGTTGATTTGTACCAAAACTTGGTCGAAAATTATCCAATAATCTCAATTGAAGATGGGATGGCTGAAGATGATTGGTATGGTTGGCAGTTGTTAACAGAAAAGCTTGGGAATAAAATTCAGATTGTTGGGGATGATCTGTTTGTGACAAATATAAACAGGATTGAGAAGGGAATTAAACTTGGTGTTGCCAATGCAGTTCTTATAAAACCCAATCAGATAGGCACCGTTTCGCAGACGGTTGAAGCAATAAAATTATGCAAATCAAATAGTTATAAAACGGTTGTTTCCCACCGTTCGGGTGAAACGTGTGATGCTTTTATAGCAGACCTAGTTTTTGGATCAGCAGCAGGGCAGTTTAAAGCCGGTGCACCATGCCGGGGTGAGCGAGCTGCAAAGTACAATCGGTTGATGGAAATTGAAGGATATCTGTTAAATAAAAGAGATTAAAGAATTAGTATCTGACCCGATTTTAGTGCACGGCACGTAAAAAGTCTCCTTTTTGGGCAATTTTCTAAAATATTGATTTTCTATTAGTAATAAATTTATAATAAAGCTGTATAGACTGTTTTATTTCAATGAGAAGGAGTTGTCGTGAGTGCAATTTTTAAATTGGGAAATGATAAAATTTTTTGTAAGGTGTTTGTTGGATTCTTTTTAGTTTTCGTATTGTCGGTTACTCAAGAAATCAAGGGTGTGCTTAGAACAGAGGCTGTTTCCGACCAAATTAAAAACTCTTTAGAAAGTAAGCTCGAGGAGTTTAGGCGGAATGCAACGGATGGTAGCATGGTAGCTGCTCAAAAATATTCTCCAGAGACAGCAAAAATGGCCCTCAAGATTGCTGAAGATAATATTGAAACTTATCAAAGGGCTGTCGAAGATGCAATGGAGCCTAGTTCGGAGAAAATTGCTAAGCTTATCTCTATAGTACCTTGGAGTGCAGATGTTATTTGGGATGAGAGTGGTGAATATGTGCTTATGACATACTGGACCAGTAAAGGAACGGTTGACGGTTTGTTTTCACCTACCTTATTAAAAAATCTTGAAAAAGACAGTCCGGTTCAATTCAAATTATTGAATGCTAAATTAAATCCATTAGCTAAAAAAGCCGTTGAAACAGGTGAGTGGGATGGAGATTTGGAAACATTTTTGACCCCGGCTCCACAGGTTCGAGATTTTATACGATCTTGGATAAAAAAAGAGAATCGCTTTGTAGATGCAAAAAAACTTGAAGAAGATAGGGTTATGCTTAATCTCAGAATTTTGCAGTATTTAGGAATGCCTCCATCTTGGAGTTATTTATTTACAAACCGTTACTTTGTTATGATGTGGGTAAAACCTGAAGACCTTTTTAGACCATGCCCTGATACGGAAATAACCGATGACTATTGTCATATAGATTACTCTGATGAACAGAGTAAGAAAGGCTTATCTCTAGAACAGCGATCTATCATCGAAAAACGGCAGTCAAGGAATAAATATACCCTGGCATCCAAAATTTCATATGAGAATAATTTTTTTAGAATAAAAATTGGAAACACCTATTCTAAAGACCCATATCCATGGACCCGACTTGGGTATACATATGATTGGCGTCCTGATGCAAAAACGATTGTTGGGGCAAGTGAATTTATAATTCGGCCAGACGCCATGGTTAAGGTAATATCTATACAGCCAACGGTTGATTTTTTTCTTCGCCCAGTTCGTGTTAAGAATGGTGATCCTATGACACGGGTATATAAGGTAATTACGGTTACTGAACCTAAAGATTTTATATTGCGTAAATCCTCAACCCCTCCAGAAAAAGAGGCTGTCGATAAATAAACTTGAATAGAGTATTTATGGGTATAGATAATAGAATTATATAAGGGGTATTCTATGGAATTTTACAAAAAATTGTTTCTATTTGTTTTGGGTATCGGAGTTTTGGATATCAATTTTTTAATGGGGTCTACCAGAGAGCCGGGAGTTCCCGTCAATCTTATGTGGGTTAATAGAGATCAAAAACCTGAACAGATGTATATTTATCAACCCAAGATGGGCGGAGATACACAAAAAGTTGATCCTGAACTTGTACGTGAAGAATTTTTGAACCAATTTGTCAAAAGATATCTGTTGAGATGGGCAGATAAGAATAAAAATATTCCTATAAATATTTGGGTTGATGGGAGTCTTATTCACCCTGACGCATTGGCAAATTCTAGAAAAGCAATTGAAGATTATGTTCGTGAAAATAAAATGGATTGGGCAGTTATAAAATTACGTGATGTTAGGGATATTCCTTTAGTAAATCAAAGTGAGGACGTGTTTACCACAGATGTTCCAGTTTACTTTAGGGTTGACCTTTTGCGACCAATCATAGCATTGTATATGCTTGAGAATAATGAGACAGATCGTTTTGTATATACAGATCTTGACGTTGAGCCTTTATCTCAAGGCGAATTATTCGATGATGAAACTATGAGATATCTTCGAAAATTTGGAATCGTGATGTCTCGTGGAGGACACCTGGGTTTTG
>CAZSLQ010000010.1:13848-22231 GCA_964607885.1 uncultured Pseudomonadota bacterium | reverse complement strand
TAATTAGTAATTACAATGAAAATCTTCTTAAAGCTATAAAATTTGCCCTTATTGATCTTAATATTTCAAAATGTCGTTATTTTAAGCAGGAGTATTTTAAGGGCATCCAAGAACTTGAACAGGCTGTTTATGATGATTATGAGCTCATGTTTGCATATTTTTATAGTTTACAAGGATACGGAAAATTTCAAGTGGCGTACCAAAAAGAGTTTGACGATGCTGGAGAAATTGCTGTGATATTAGACACTTCGGCTAAAAATTGGCCAGAATATGATATTAAATCAAATGGAGAGCCCCAATTATTTTTTGAGATGACAAATACTAATACACCGCGGCGCATGAGACAAAAAATTTGGCGTTTTGTGCCGGATGACGAGCATAAAAATAAAATATATTTTAAGTCTTTTAAGACGCCGATGGGGCAAGCTAGATATTTACGTGTTCCAACAAAAAAAGTAAAATATCCACCTTCGCGATTTGGAGTTGGCGGAACAGCGGAGACCTCGAAAATTACAAATTTTGAGGGCGTTGACGAATTATAAATAAAACAAAAGAGAAGCTTTTAGGATAACGCTATTTTAAAAGCTTCTCAAATATCCCATTTAAAACTTTTGGATTAGCCTTGCCCCTAGTTTCCTTCATTGCCTGACCAACAAAGAATCCGAATAACCTGGTATTGCCCGCTTTATATTTTGCAACTTCATCAGGGTTATCGGTTACTATTTTTTGGGCAATTGCTTCAAGTAATTCCAGTGAATCTACCTGGCCTAGATCTTTTTCTTTTATGATCTCTTTTGCTGATTTTCCTGTTGTGATCATCTCATTGAAGATGTCCTGTGCAACTTTGCTGTTGATATTGCCGCTATCAATCTCATTAACCAGCTCAGCCAGACTCTGTGGAGGCATCTTTGTGTTATCAATATCAAGCTTATTCTCGTTAAGATAAGCCAATAAGTTTCGCAAGATCCAATTGCATGCCATTTTAGGATTTTTACATGTCTTGCATGTTTGCTCAAAAAAGTTGGCAAGTGGAATAGATTCAATCAGAATTAATGCGTCGTCATAAGGTAAAACATAATCTTTTTGAAATCTTTTTAGTTTTTCTCCGGGAAGTTCAGGGATAAGTTTTTTAATTGAGTCGATCCATTCCTGGTCAATTTGAATTTCCGGGAGGTCTGGTTCGGGAAAATATCTGTAATCATCGGCAGCTTCTTTGCGACGCATTGCGACGGTTTTTTGGTTTTTGCGATCCCAAAGCCTTGTTTCCTGATGAATTTTTTCACCTGATTCCAACGCTTCAATTTGACGTTGAACTTCGTACTCAATTGCCTGTGAAATAAATTTGAAAGAATTAATATTTTTAAGCTCAACTCTTTGTCCAAGCTCTTTATCCGTTTTTTTCTTTACTGAAATGTTAACATCAGCTCTAAATGAGCCCTCTTCCATGTTTGCATCACTAATGCCAAGATATTTAATTATAGAATGTAGGCGTAATAGGTATGCTTTAGCCTCATAAGAGCTTTGCATATCCGGCTTACTTACAATTTCAACAAGGGGTGTTCCTGCACGATTTAGATCAACCAAACTTAATCCTAATGCTGTGTGTATGTTTTTCCCTGCATCTTCCTCCATATGAATTCTGATAAGACCGATCTGTTTTTCAGAACCGTCTCCAAGCTCTATGGAAATGTGACCGTCTTTGCATATTGGATTTGCATCTTGAGTGATCTGGTAATTTTTAGGCAAGTCAGGATAATAATAATGTTTTCGTGCAAAATCCGTTTTTTTGCTGATTTTGGAGTTTGTTGCAAGCCCTAGCATTATTGCGTAATCAACAACTTTTTTATTAAGAACCGGTAAAATGCCCGGGTGTCCTGCACAAATTGGGCATACATTTTTATTTGGATCATGCCCGAATTCGTTCTTGCAGCTACAAAATACTTTTGAATTTGTTTTTAACTGGACGTGAACTTCAATGCCGATTGTTGTTTGATAATTCGCAGAGTTAGTTGACATAGGTATCCCTTATTTTTGCCGTGCCCGGAGTAGCCTTGGCGAAGACGGGTCATCCTGAATTAAATTCAGGATCTAAAATTATTAGTTTTTGCGAATACTGAATTGGCTATCTTCGTATTGCTCACAGCTTTCAAGCGTAATTTTGCAATTCAATTGTTTTTCTTGTGCTAAGATAGCATTATATTCGTTTTGCACGAGATAATCAAAAACTTTATTAGATACGGCTAGAATTACACTTCCGCTCATATTTTTTCTAAGATACTCTTCCGCGAAGTCCCGTAAAACATTGAAGCTCATGGTTTGCACAGATTTGACATGTCCTTTTCCTGAGCAGCAAGGACAAACGTTGGTTAGTTGATTTATTAATGTTTTTCCGGAACGTTTACGTGTCATTTGCACAAGCCCAAACTCAGAAACTTTTAATGTAACCGATTGATACTTGTCCTTTTCCTTTAAATTTTTCTCTAAAAATCTTGAAAGTTTTTGTCGGTTGTTGATTATTGCCATATCTATAAAGTCTATGACGATAAGGCCCCCGATATTGCGTAACCTTAATTGTGTAACAATCTCTTCAGCAGCTTCAAGGTTAGTTTTTAAAATTGTGTCCTCGAGATTATCGGATCCTGTAAATTTGCCTGTGTTGACGTCGATAACGGTCATAGCTTCTGTTGTCTCAATTATCAGAGAGCCCCCGGATCTCAGAGGGACCTTTTTTTCCAGGGCCTTTTCTATTTGTGCGTCAATTTCGAACTTGTCAAAAAGCGATGGGGGTCCTTGATAATAGCGAATTTTACCTGTGTTTTCAGGGGAGATGTGTTTTACGTACTTATAAATTGCAGCTTGATTTTCTTTTGAATCCGTGATTACCAATTCAACATCCTCATCAAGATGTTCACGAATAGCTCTTAATGATAATGGAAGATCCTGGTAAAGTTTTTCGCCTACATTCGCTTTCTTGAATTTTTTCTGAATTGCATTCCAAGTTGATATTAGAAATGCCACATCCTTTTTTAAATCTTTTTCTGAACGACCTTCTGCAGTTGTACGCACAATAACCCCCATGCCTGTGGGTAGGTTTTTCTGCATTATTTCACGTAGTCTTGATCGTTCCTCGCGAACATCTATTTTTTTGGAAACGCCTATTTGAGGAATGTTTGGCATCAAAACCAAAAAACGACCGGGCAATGTAAAACATGTTGTCAGTTTAGCGCCTTTTTCGTGAATTGGCTCTTTTATTACTTGAACAAGAATATCTTGTCCCTCATTGAATATTTTATCGATACTTATTGAACTGTTTAGTTCAAAGTGAGAAATCTCTTCGCGATCTTCTTCTTGCAAAGAGTCCAAAACCTTTTCTGTGGCCAGGGCCCTATCGACTTCGCTGATATGCAAAAAGCCGGCCTTTGTTTGCCCAATGTCTACAAAGGCTGTTTGAATTCCGGGTAATACCTTACAAACTCTACCTTTAAAAAAGCAACGCTCCAGTTCTTTTTTGGTCTGGGTATCGAAATAAATATCCTGCAGACGATTATCTCTTAAAATAGCCGCTCTAGTCTGCCATATTGCATTGTTAATCAGTATTTTTTTCACAAGGACTACCTTTAGTATAAAATTTTGTTTGGCATTGTTGGATTTTTTATTATTATCTACTATTATTATAAACAATTCGAAAAATAATGAGTAGGAAATTTAAATTAATTGTGCTAAAGTGTATTAACAAAAGTGAATTTGAATGAAAAATTCATAGGATTAGTGGTAGAAATTCACATTATTAATTTATTGCCTGGAGGCGTGGTATGAAAAAGCTATTTTTGTTGTCTTTGGTTTTAATGGCTCTGGTTTCCGGTTGCGGCAAAAAAAAGTGTTCTACTGACAAAACCGGTGGTAAGGAGTTGGTAGAGAATACCGACATCCCAACAATGTCTGAAGAAAATGAGAAATTTGTTGATAATGAGGGGTTGTCTGATTTTGCATTTGTGGATGATGAGGAAGTTACTCCGGATGCCGAAAAAGTTGATAATAAACTTGCAGAAGCGGCTCCTGTTACAACAGGCCAACCGGAATTTGCCTGGGTAGATAACGAAGGCCCAGCGGATGAGGAAGAGGCATCTGCTCCATCCGAAGAGGTTGAAAAAACTTTTGATTTCAAGACCGTTAATTTTACCTTAAATAAGAATGATATTAGAAACGATCAGGTTAAAAATATTGAACATGACTGTCAGGTTGCCAAGAGTGCGATGGAAAATGGGAAAAAAGTTGTTGTACAAGGCCACTGCTGCCAGTTAGGTTCATACAGTTATAATATGGCGCTTTCCCAAAGACGTGCTGATGCAATTAAAAAAGAGTTGGTTAAGCGTGGTGTAAAAGAGGAAGCAATAAAGACTGTTGGTTATGGTAGTGAGCTTCCACTTGTCTGGTCTGATAAAACGGATCGCAAGTCATTGGTTGATGAGCTGGCTGTTAATAGAAGAGCAGAGATAGTTGTCAACTAAGTTTGATTTGAAATTAGATTAAAACTATAAGGGCCCGGTTAACCGGGCCCTTATTCATAAGTCTACTTTAAATCTTCCACTTTGAATCCAAAATGTTTGCTAAATGGAGCATACTCTCCTTCCAATAATTTATCGACATACTTGCTGTATTTCCTAAGATTAGAGATCTCTCTTTTGATAAATTCCCATGGTGTTATGCTGGATCCATCATCTTTTGGAAGTGGATAGAAAACTGCAAATGTTCTTCTGAACTGAATCTGGTTTTCATACAAAGATTTAGAGATTTTATCCAACTCCGCAGTGGCTTCAGCATAAGCTGTTTTAAGTGAAGAGTTTTTTGGATTATCCCTTAACTGAATGGATGCCTGTGTAAGCTTTGTTTGCGCTTTAACAAAGTCTTCGCTTGCCTTTTTCAAAATGCCATTAAACTCTTTCTCCGGGTTGATAGTTTTTGTTGACCCGTTCTTTTGACGTATTTTTACCTCTCCCATTGCGCTACTCAGAATTCTTTCTGCTCGTAAAGTTTCTGTCATGCAACGTAGCATTATTGCTTGAAGTTTGAATCTTGTTGCATTTTTACCAAGCATAAAATCAAAGAACAGGTACCCGGGATCTCCTTGGAATGAAGCATCTTGTATTTTTGCGAAGTGGGCGAACAGAACATTCATAACGTCAGGGAGTGGTATAGAGTCTTTGTATATGACGTCCGATATCTCAAACTCGGGTGTTTTGACAGGTTTCTTTTTTATATTTTTTAACAGTGTAACGAGTTTTTGTACCAAATCTATTCCACTCTGCTCTATGCCCTCCTGATCCATTGTTTTAACAACTTTTGTGAGCATATTATTGAGATTATTTATTTTTTGACTCAAAGCCTTATCTTTTTTTGGCAAATCTGATAAATGTCTTGTTAAAGCATGCAGTAAGATTTTCTTTTCTGTGTAGCTTAAACTTTTTTTAATAAGCGGAATAATTTCCGTTTCGATAAAAGATGTTCTTTGGTTATAGTCCTTAATTCTTCTCATTTGGCTTATTTTTTCAATGAAAGGCGATCGATCATCATCTCTGTATGAGAATAGAAGCTCTGAGTATATTTTGATCACTTTCTGCCTTATAATCGTTCTTATAGATTCAGGCATTTCTGCAAACATTGAAGCAGGGGAAGGATTGACGCCTGGCGTTAAAATTAATCTAGAGTAAAGTTTGATAATTTCACTGAGTATAAAATCAACTTTTTCTATATCACTTTTTATTTTGTCGTTCATGACAGTGTTTATAAGTAAGATAGTTTTGATCAAGAACACAAATGAGGTTTTTGGTTTTAGCATCATAGCCAGAAGCTCTTTTGCCGGACCGTCTTGAATTCGATTGAGTATTTTTGATGTATCTAATTCATACCCGCTTATATCCTGGGGAAGAAGAGTTACTAAAAATGGTGTAAATGGAGTGCCCAGCTCATTTTCAAACTTGTAAATTATTCCGACTTTTTCTACAGTCTCGCCTATTGTTATGCTGCTTTCCATTTTGAATGAGTTGTCGAAATAGCTGGTTGTTTCTAAGGTTTCTTTAAATTTATCTTCGACGTCCGAGAAGAATTCAACTACTTTTTGAACATCTTCTATATACTCTTTATTCTCTTCTTCTGCGGGTGGATATGGTGTTGGAGGGACTATTCCTTCATCAATTTCAGGTTTTGGTATGGGCTTAGGCGATGGAACGGGTCGTAATGGCAAAGTGTCTTCGATTGTTATTTCCTCCTCTTCTGTTGACCCTGGCAACAATAATCCAAGCAAAGCCCCGATTAAACCGCCAAGTCCGGCAATTCCAACTCCGACAAGGCCAACCGCAGCCCACTTTCTTCTCTTATTCTGAACGTCTTGAGGTTTTTTGGCTGGAGTTTCAAGCGTGCCTTGAAATGTTGTTAAAGCAAGATCTCTTGATGTTCCCAATCCCAAATTTAAATCACCCAGCCTTCGTGCTGCGTCAAGTATTCCGGTTTCTTCCGCCGGTAATGCGCCTGGGATTATACGAGTAGCCTGTTGTCCACGGGGTAGTTCTTCTATTATAGGGCGTCTCATCACGGGGACCTCGACGGTTGTTGTTGGGATTCGTCTGGCAGCCTCGGCTTTTCTTTGTGCTTCAAGCTCATCTTGTTGTCTTTGATATTCTGCATCATCTACGTGAAGTTTTCTTTGATATTCCGCAGCCCTCTTTACGGCTTCCGATACATCTCTCATTATTGGATCGTCTCTGTGTGTGCCAATCTGTACTTTAGGCGGCGCATCAGTTGTTCTTCTTGGTGTATCGATCGGTCTTTTCCATGCTACAACATTGGAGTATATTATTAATAGGTGGACGCATAACCCCGATATTATTATCCTACTTTTTTTCATAAAATTTCTCCCTTGTTTATAAAATCAACTTATATATTTTAAGCCTATCACCAATTACTATTTAAATTGAAGCGTTTGGGAAAATATATTTATCTAATCAGATTTTAAGCTATACATGTTTTCAAACTATTGCTGTCCTGACTTTGCTCTGTTAAGCTTCACTCTATATCGATATTTTCAGGTCTCGAGTTAAGGGGTTAAAATGTTAAAAAAGAAAATAGGCGAAATCCTTATTGAACTTAATTTAATTACACCGGAAAAGTTACAGGAGTGTCTTGCGGAGCAAAAAACAAGTGGGAAAACCTTAAGCCAGATACTGCTTGAAAAAAAGCTTGTCTCCAAAGTTGACCTTGCACGTGTCCTGGCTCAAGAGGTTTCTGTCCCTTTTATTGAACGAATTACAGAACAGATGAGTGATGTAACTCTGCTTGGTAAGGTACCGCTTAAGTTTTTACGTCAACACTCCGTGATACCAATTATGTTTGAGGGTCGTAAAACAATAGTGACGGCTAATCCACGTGATCTGCAGCCGCTGGATGACCTTTCTTTGCTCTTGGGGGGAGAGGTAAATTATGCAGTGGCAACAGAGGAGGCTATTAACGAGGCAATTAATCGTTACTATCCCTTAGAGACCAGCAAAGAGATGATGGAGGAGTTATCAGGTACGGAAAAAGAAGAATTTGATTTTGAAATGGGTGCTCTGGATGAAAAAGATATCATGCAGCAAGCAAATGAGGCACCTATTGTCAAACTTGTTAACCACCTAATTGTTCAAGCTGTAAAAGAGGATGCCTCCGATATTCACATCGAGCCTTTTGAAAAAGAGCTTAAGGTTAGATACAGAATTGACGGAGAGATGTATCAGCGTGTTATACCGCCAAAGCGTTATCAGGGGGCAATTGTTTCACGTATAAAAATTATGGCAAATCTGAATATTGCAGAAAAAAGAGTTCCTCAAGACGGTCGAATCCAGATTAAAGTTGGTGATAGACCTATTGACCTTCGTGTGTCTATTTTGCCTTGTAACTTTGGGGAACGAGTTGAGATAAGACTTTTAGATAAAACTAAGGGAGCCGTTGATTTTGAAAAAATCAACTTGAATCCTCGTGATTTGAACCTGCTTAAAAAGACTATTGAAAGACCTAATGGCATAATTCTTGTTAGTGGTCCGACCGGTTCGGGTAAGACTACCTCTTTATACTCAATTCTAACTCGCTTGAATCGCCCTAATGTTGTTATTATTACCGTTGAAGATCCCGTCGAGTACACGATTAGCGGAATAAGTCAGGTTCAGGTTAATGAAAAAGCCGGGTTGCTTTTCTCAACTGCGCTGCGCTCAATTTTGCGTCAAGATCCGGATATTGTGCTTATCGGAGAAATTCGTGATTCAGAAACGGCACAGATAGCAACTCAAGCTGCGCTTACCGGCCACCTTGTGTTAAGTACAATTCATACAAACAGTGCTCCGGCGACAATAACCCG
>CAZSLQ010000010.1:12185-13799 GCA_964607885.1 uncultured Pseudomonadota bacterium | reverse complement strand
TGTTGTTTCTCAACGTTTGGTCAGACGTTTGTGTGATAAATGTAAGCAAAAGTACGAGCCTGAAGCTGAGATGGTTGCGCGACTTGGCCTGTCTGCTCAAGAGGCAAAAAATATAACTTTTTATAAAGCGGTGGGATGCCCGGAGTGCCTAAATACCGGATACAAGGGTCGACTCGCTATTTTTGAAGTTATGGAGGTTGATGATGAGATTGCAAAACTGATTGTTCAGCGTGCGGATGCCTCTGCTGTTCGTAAGGCGGCATTGCGGCAAGGTATGACTTTGCTGGGCGCTGATGGCGTGCGCATGATTCGTGCCGGTGCAACAACTGTTGAGGAAGTTCTTTCTGTTGCATATGTAGAAGAGATTTCAGAATAAAATTATATTAAGGCACGAAATGCCATTTTGGCGTAACGACTCAAGGTCGTATGCATTTATTCGCCGAATTACATTTATTCAAAGATTTGTAATTTGGGTCTTATCGATGCTAATTCCTGCAGCTATTTTTTTTGTTTTATTTTACTTACCAAAAATCAGTAGAATAAAAACACTCAGAAAAGAGTATCAATCTTTTATTAAACAAAAAAATGATTTGACGGCTATGCTTGTAAAACTAAATAAATTTAAGAGCGAAAATCAAAAGATAGAGAAACAGATAAAATCTGAGCACGTTGATGATGAGTCAATTGAGTTTTTAACGGGATTAATTCAAAAAAATAATCTTTCCTGCTTGGATATGAAGCCGATTAAAAGAAAACAGAAAAATATTATACAAAAAAATTATTACAGAATTGTTACAAAGGGCTCGTTTCAACAGTATATTGATTTTTTCAATGACCTGCAGAATAGCTCTAGGATTATTAAAATTTGTGAGCTAAAAATGTATCGATTGAGGAAACAAAAAATTAAATGTGAGTTGGTTTTGAGAGATGTATCCATTGAAATTTAGATGGGCATTTATATTTTATTTAATTTTTTCTGTTTTGTTAGCCGTAGGACAAAAACAAAAGATTCGAGACCCATTTAATTTACCGATTAGAAAAGAAATAGAGAAGAATTTGGAGATAAAGCTTTTGGGAATAATTTGCAGTTCTAACCGTTATGGTGCCATTTTGCAAGTTGGTAAAGTGGTCAACACATCTTTTTTAAATGACAAATTTAATGGTGTTGAATTATTAAAAATAGGTTCAAATTATGTGGTTGTTAGCGACGGGAAAAATAAAAAACAACTGTTTTTAAAATAGGGATAGGATTGTGAAGTGTTTAAATTTTTTTTGGTTATCCGTTTTTAATGTTTTACTTGCAGATAGTATTGTTCTGCCGACCGAAAAATATGAAACAATGCCACTGCCTCCCATGACAAACGACTTGATTAAAAAAGAAAATAGAAGGCAAAAACAGGATGCTCTAAGTAAAATCGAAGATATATTTAAAAAAAATAAATCTGTAAAAAAATCTAAAGTAAAGGGCGAGTTGGTATCAAGTAGGGTTTGGGACTCTTTAAAAAATCCTCAGCTTGAAAAAATTATTCGAAATCTGCTTGAGAATCAGTATGTAAATTTAAATAAGCTAAATAAGAAAAGACCTCTATGAATGAGGTCTTAAAAACTTATTTA
>CAZSLQ010000010.1:0-12175 GCA_964607885.1 uncultured Pseudomonadota bacterium | reverse complement strand
AAGAATGTCTCCTTAAATTTAAAAAAAGCCGACATAAAACAGGTGTTTGAGTTAATTGGTAAAACCTCTGGGATACCAATTATTGTTGATTCCGATGTTTGTGGTACGATAAAAAACATTGATCTTAAGGATATTCCGGTCGCATCAGTTTTGCTACTTCTGACTACATCAAATAATCCACCGCTTGCCATTTTAAAAGATAAACAGGTAGTTCGGATAGCAAGGCTTTCTACGGCAATTGATTCCCTAAAAACACAAGCAATTGATTTGCTTGAGAAAGATTATGAGAACTCTTGTATAACAATTTGTCGTGCAAAATGGAATGAAGATTTGAAGACCAGACTAGAGGCTCTTTGGATGGGTATTGTTGAAAACGGTGCAGACAAAGATCAGACATACATTGTTTTTGACGGAGAAAGTAAAAAAATTTTGTGCCATGGGCGCAAAGCTCAAATCAAGGCGTTTAAAGAATTTGTTGCGAAAATAGATGTTCAAGTTCCCCAGGTTAAAATTGACGCACGTATTGTTCTTGCGAGTAAAGATTTTGAAGAGTCCCTTGGCTTTGATTGGTCGGGGTATTATGATAAACGTGCACTGTTATCCCATGCTGATTTTGCCGGTTTTGGCGCAAAAAAAAGTTCTGCGGATGATGATTTTTTTAAAAATTCAGTAAATTGGTCGATGAATTTTGTTCCTGCCCTTTCAACTATAAGCAGCAAAATTCCAATTAAGCTTCCGTTCATTTGGGGGAATAAAAATTTTGACAGTAATCGTTTAAATTTAATTTTACAGGCGGCAGAGACAAGAGATCAGATAAGGACCGTTCTAAAACCTTCGATTCTTGTTAACAATGATGAGTTGGCGGAGATCTTGGTTGGAGAACAGATGCCGCACGAAACAAGAATAGCAGAAACGGTTGAGGGCCAACCCTCAAATATTACAACAACTCAATATAAAGACATTGGAATGAAGGTGAAAATTAAACCTGTTGTTACGCCCGGAAGCGATTCTGTTTTTCTGGATATCTTTGTGGAAAACTCTTACATAGCTCGACCCAAATTTAGATTTGATACGGAGGATAAAGGATTTAATTACGTTATTGAAACATCAAGGTCCCAAAACAAGGTTCTTTTAAAAAGTGGACAGACTACAATGATTGGAGGCTTGATAATAAGCACTCAGGAAAGAGTTCAAACGGGGGTTCCATTTCTGAAGGATATTCCTGTTTTTGGATTGTTTTTCCAGGGACGGCGTAAGGCTGTTATCGAGAAACAGCTTCTGATATTTATTACTCCCACGATTTTTTAATTTTTTGCAAAAAGAATGATTCAATCACCAATATTTTAAAAAGATGGAGAAGTTTGGGTTTATTTTTCTGTGGCTGTTGGCGTTGTAGATTCTGGAGCAGGTTCAATTTTAGGCCCTAAAATCGGTTGTTTAGGCGTTTTAATTAGGCGAAGATGTTTTTTAAGTTGTTCAATAATTTCTTGTATCGGTCGCCCTTTTCCCTGAGTTGCCACTTTTAACATCTTGATATGCTCACTTTTGTCTTTAGGAGCTGTTACTTCGATTATTTCAAGGTGGGTAAAATTATGGTCTTTGTATTTTGCTGTTGCTTTGTAGGTTTTTTCATCCATATCTGTGAAAAACATTTGAAATTGGCGATCGCTTTCTGGATGGGGGGTTTTTTTGGGATTAAAAATTATTATATCTCTGATGGTTTTGTCGTTTGCTTGAATCTCGTTAATAAAAAATACTTTATAGCTGGATAGGTCTTCAATTTGTGCGAACCATCCCAAGACATTTTTGTAAGAATGTTTTTGGGTTGAAATTTTTTTTATTTTAAGACGTTTTTTTCCTGGAAGCATAGAAATTATAGCACTCATGCTCTCCGAATTAATAATTAGTTCAAATGGAATATCAAGGGCATAAAGGAGTATTGCAGTTGGATTAAATTCTTCCGTCGGGGCACCTCTTTCTTTTTTGGTATGGGGGTTAAAAAACTTGTTTATGTCCAGTGGCTTATCTGGATCTCTTGCATATGCTAATATTGATCCAATTTTTACAGTTTTATCTTGAATGTCCATTACAGAAAACCATTCAAGGCCAGGTAATTTGATTTGAGGTGTCCCTCCCCTTTGTTCATGAGATGACATGGGTTGAAGATATAATATTGCTTTTTTATAATCTATTTCTGATTTTGTTATTTCATTAAAAAATCCTGTGTATTTCGTACTACCTGTTCGTGTATATACTGGAGCATCTGTAAGCGCGCAGGTTATGATAGGAAAAGAATACTGTTTAGCCAGCCATTTATGTTGAGAGCCATAGATTTTGTCTGCGTTTATTCCGGCAGCATAGCACGATAAATATATAAGTAGTTTGGTATTAATATGTTTTTCTAAAAAATGTAAAAATTTTTTAAAATCATCAAGGCTGAGGTGTGCAATAGAATCATTAACCTTCCCATGTCCATTTAAATATATGGACCAAATAGGCAGAGGAATATTTTGTTGATATTCACTACGAGTACAAAAAATGGAACTTTTTTGTGTTGTATTATTAAAAAGTGCATTTATGAAATATTCTGCAAATTCGAATTGTTGATCCGGTTTGTTAATATCTGCAATATTATCTATAGTATTCATGTGGTTGACCCTTAATCCCAACTTTAGTTCTAGAGGAGTTGTCTCTGTGGCCCCAGCATTAGATTTTTTAGTTTCGTTAATATCGATTTGAATCTTATTGAGATAGTGCACCGGGAGGATCAGAATGAGCGAATCGTTAATTTTTTTAATTACAAAATCGTCCCACTTAATTTCGTCAGTTAAATTACAATAAAATAAGGCGATATTTGCAGCTTTTTCCTTTGATTCTGATGCGATAATCGTTGCTGCATTTTTGGTAAACTGAATTATGTTTGCAAGTATTGATGACGAGACAATGATAGGCCCAGATTGTTGGTTTATTGCCACGACTGCAGCTTCCCCGATGGCGTCATGTAATAGATCTGTTTTCGAATCATCCAGAAAAATTAACACTCCTCTTGATGTAAAGGTATATTCAGATTTAACCGGAACAGAGCGTGCCGCAGGCGCAGTTGGAAGAACTTCAGTTGTTGTAGTGGTTGAGGGAATATCTGCTGTTACTTTTTCGGTTTTGAGCCTCTCTATTTCACTCAGATGGGCTTGTTTTCGTATTTGTGCCCACTCATCAAAGACAAAGCAAGGATTGTAATCGTAGTAAGTTACGTTGTTTTGTTTAGCGTCGTAAAACTTAAAAAAATCAATCCATTGAAAAAAAGGTAGTGTGATATCTTGGTTAATTTTGAATTCGCTGCTTGTGCCTTCAAATAGTGACTTTTTACTTCGCTTTCCAACTTTTATTGTGGCTGTAATCAGAGTTGATGGAAGTTTTATTTCTTTGAACTTGTTTAAAAAGGCTTGAAATGTTTTTTGTTGTATTTGCGTTCCATACCAAAATGTGTGACTGCGTTCTAGTGAGTCTAAAATATTTTGAATTAAGCGTGTTAAACTTCCCTTTGATACATCTTCTAGTCGTTCTTCAAGCCGTTCACTATCTAGCTCGAGTGGGATATTTGTGTCAGCGAAAAGGTCTGGTAAACTTGTATCAGATTTGACGGAGCTACTGAAGATGAGTGATATAAAAAACCAAAAAAGTATTTTTAATTTTTTCATATAATTTTCATCGATATTTTTAAAGTGGTTAATCTATCTTGCAGAAGATTTAATTTTGTTCTTAACAAAATAACTGATTTTTTAAGATTGTTTAGGCCAACAGTTAATTCTGTTTGTGGCTGTTTTCTTAGTGCTTGCTCTATTGCCTTGGCACTCTCAGATTTGATATCAAAAGGGTCCTTTCCCATACGCTTAATGTTGCTCAGAATAGCTGTGTACATGTTTTTTCTGACAGGACCAGGAGATGTTTGTTCGAACTCAAATACTCTTTGCCCGCCAACAATGATTTCTGTTGCTTTTTTGTTTATCATTTTAGTCTCTTCTCCGTCCTGAAAAATTGCATATGTTTCATATTCACCTGAAAGGACACTAGGTTGTCCTTTGTAAACAATAATGTTTTTGTATGCTCCTATTTTTTCGATGAAGAATATTTTGAGTGGATCTAGCTTATAAATTGACATAAACCATTGGATTATTTCATTAGGATTATGTTTGTCCGAGGAGATTTCTTTTATCTTATGAGTTACATCTCCCGGTATCATAGAAATTATGGCCCCCATCTTTTTTGAGTTTATAATGAGTTCAAAGGGAATTATTTCGGTATAAAGTAGGATTGCATGTGGCTCAGATTTAAAAAATTTAACAATATAAAGAGGTTTATTCGGATCTCTCGTTTGTGCTAAAATTGAGCCGATTTGAGCAATGAATTCGTCTACTTTCATTACAGAAAACCACTCAACTCCGGGTAGTTTAATTTGAGACGCTGTGGTAAAAGTCTCAGAAAATGGAATCGTACGTAAGCGCAGCATGGCCTCCTTATAATCAATGACCTCTTTAGTAATTTCCCTTAAAAAATCACCGAATGTTTGGTTTGCTGGTGTAAAGTAGATTGGTGAATCGGTAAGGGCCTCTGTTATTATTGGGAACTGGTATGTTTTAGCCAAGAATTTTTTTTGAGATCCATAGATATTTTCAGCGTTAACCCCGGATGCATAGCAGGAAGAATAAACGAGTAATTTAGTATTAATATTATTTTCTAAAAAATTTAAAAATTTTTTAAAATCGTCTAAAGAAAGGTATACGATTTTGTTATGCATTGATCCGTGTCCGGATATATAGATGGCCCAACTTGGAATTGGTAGATTTTTGTCTTTGTAATCCGGCTTGGTACAAAAAATAGAACTTGTTCCCGTGGGTATGTATTTGTGGCCGTAGTCGGGATCGTCTTCTATTTGTATATCGATAAGAGAGTTTATAAAATAGCTGGCATGGTCATATCTGTAAGGCGTAGTGCCAATTGAATCGATATTCACAGTTTGCATGTGGTTTATCTTTAGCCCCAAAAGTAATTCCGCGTCTGATATTTTTGATTTGTCATACTCATGGACTTGGTCTGGATTTATTCCAATTGATGTTAGGAATACCTTTGGAAGAAAAAGGTAAAGCCGATTTGGGTTTATTTCTTTTATTATGTAAGATTTCAGTTGCTCTTTTATGTCATCCTTTGCATTTGAAATGACTCGAGCCGAGACAATTAAAGGTCCGGTAATATGTTTTACAGCTGTTGTAAAACTACCGTGAATGGCATCGTTTTTACCTCTTTCTTCACTGTCGTCCAAAAATATTAGAATTCCTCGCGGAATAAATTCATATTTGGGGTTATCAGTGAGGTGTATTTTTGCCGCAAATGTTGCAATAAAAAAACAAAATAAACTGGAAAAGAGCGCGCCTTTTTTAATGATTATTTTCATAATTTTCCTTTTAAATAAACTTTTCTATAATTGTAATAATGTGCATTTTTTCGTGTCAACTATTTAATCAAGGTGTTGCGCAGGTCTTTCCAACCCTAGAATATTGTGCTATATCTTTTTGGGTAAATAGAAAAATTTTTTAAAGGGTTCGTTGGGGGGCACATGCATTCAAAAATTTATTCGGCTACAACCGTTGGTATTGCTGCGCATCTTGTTGAGGTAGAGGTAGACCTGTCTTTTGGAATGATTCAATTTTTTATAGTCGGTCTTCCCGATAAAGCGATAAAAGAGAGTAAGGACCGTATTAGAGCTGCGCTTAAAAACAGTGGATTTAAATTACCTGAGAGATTAATCACGGTTAATCTTGCGCCTGCATCACTTAAAAAAGAGAACATACTGTTTGATGTGCCGATTGCTGTTGCTATTTTGCAAGCGGCCAAGTTACTTGATATTTCGCAGGAGTTCATTAACGAAACGATTTTTTTAGGTGAAGTTTCGCTGGACGGAAAAATTCGTTCGGTTCGAGGTGTCCTTTCCATTGCTCATAGCGCGTTAATGTTTGGTAAAAAGCGCTTAGTTTTGCCAAAAGCAAATATAGAGGAAGCAAGTTTAATAAAGGGTCTTGAATTGATTGGGGTTGAGACTTTGGTTGAGTTAGTTGCTTACCTGCGTGGTGAGCAAAAAATTGAGCCGGTCAAATCACGCTTTGATATGTTCGTTGGGCAAATTCATAATTATCCCTTGGATTTTCAAGAGGTTAAGGGGCAGATTCAGGCTAAGCGGGCGTTACAGATTGCTGCTGCCGGAAAGCATAATATACTGTTTATTGGGCCTCCGGGTTCGGGTAAAACGATGCTCGCCAAGCGTCTTGCAAGTATTTTACCTCCAATGTCATTTGATGAGGTTATTCAAACAACAAAACTTTACTCGGTTGCAGGTATGCTTGGACAAGATGCTTTAGTTGCACACAGGCCTTTTCGCAGTCCGCATCATACGATATCTCAGGCAGGGCTTGTTGGTGGCGGATCATCTCCGCGTCCGGGTGAAATAAGTCTTGCAAATAACGGGGTTCTGTTTTTAGATGAACTGACTGAGTTTAGGCGTTGTACACTTGAAGTTTTGCGTGAACCTTTAGAGAATAAACGTGTTCTTATATCGCGAGCAAGTAGTGCGGTTGAATATCCGGCATCTTTTCTTCTTGTTGCTGCGCTTAACCCATGTCCTTGCGGTTATTTCGGTGATAAGAAAAAATGTGTATGCAGTTCTTTGCAAATCTCTAAATATCTGAGCAAGCTTTCAGGACCGTTGCTTGATAGAATTGATCTGCATGTTAACGTACCATCTATAAATTATGAAGAATTGAAAGTAAAAAATATAGAATCTAAAAGCTCCGCACAGATGTACGAAGAGGTTTGCAACGCAGTCCGGATGCAGGCAAATCGCCTGGGAGAAGTTCGAAATGCCCATATGTCCTCGGCACAGGTTGAAAAGTATTGTATTCTTTCTAAAGATGCGGAAAATGTTATGAAACTTGCCTTTGAAAAATTAAACTTGAGCATGCGTGGATATCATAAAATTCTTAAGATTGCCAGAACTATTGCGGATTTACAGTCAAATGATATTATTGAAAAAACACATATTCAGGAGGCAATAGGATATAGATCTCTTGACCAAAAGTTGCAGTAAGGAGTTTTTTTATGATTCTGGGTATTGGCGTTGATTTGGTAGAGGTTGACCGATTTAAATCTTGGCTTGATTATTCTGAAGAGCAATTGTTAAAAATCTTCTCTGCGTCAGAATTGGAGGATATTTTTTCAGGATCTCAAGAGTTTGCCATACAAAGAATGGCTTCCAGGTATGCGGCCAAAGAGGCTTTTTATAAAGCTTTTAGCGCGATGCTGGTAAGGTTAAATAAGACACAAAAAACCATATCTTTTTTTTCGATTTGTAGAATGGTTTCTGTTGAATCTGGTGAGTGGGAAGTACCTGTATTTAATGTTGACTGGAAAATTTTGGAGAATAAATTAAAAAATAATATAACGGAGGTTGAGATTAATCTTTCTTTGTCTCATGAAAAATGTTACGCAGTTGCTCATGTGGTTATTCAAGAAAGGGGCCGCAGTGCGTAAAATTTTAGGACAGATTCTTTCCGGGTCATTGGGAGATGGGCTTATAATGAAGCTTGATTCTGGATGTTCACTTGAAAGTGTAAAAACAGGTAAATTTGTCTCAATCGTTGGCCAACAGTATGTTTTCTTTTCCCTGATTACCGATATGGAACTTCAGGTTACAAACCCGGATATTCTTCTTTTCCCTCCAAGTGAAGATGAAAAAACTCTTATAAATGTGCTCAAGCAGCGTGATATTTATGCAAAAGTGATGTTGAGACCAATGTTGATGCTTGATTCACAAAAACATCGTATGCCTGTAAAGACAATACCCACGCATTTTGCCGCAGTTTATGAAGCAAGCGCCAATGAGGTTGCTGAAATTTTTGGGGATGAGAATACGGATAAGAAGTATTTTAATGTAGGTGTACCCCTTGATATGGATACCCCTGTTTGCATAAACCTTGATCTGCTTGTTGAGCGCAGTAATGGTATTTTTGGCAAAACCGGAACAGGTAAAACCTTTATTACACGCTTGATTTTAGCCGGCTTAATTAAAAACGATAAGGCTGTCAATTTGATATTTGACATGCATAGTGAGTATGGTTTCCAGGCTCGAAAAGAGGGTGAGGGGCAAAGTTTTGTTAAGGGTCTTAAATCTCTTTTTCCTGGAAAAGTTGCAATTTTTTCACTAGATCCTGATTCAACACGTCGTCGGGGAGGGTCGCCTGATTTTGAGGTTGTTCTTGGTTACCAGGATATTCGAGTTGAAGATGTGTTGAGTTTGCAAGATGAACTTAATTTACACCCAACGGCATTGGAAGCTGCATATTTGATTGCAAGCAGGTTTAAGAGTGATTGGCTTAGTGTCTTACTAAGTCAAGAGGGGAATTTAAAAGAGTTTGCTGAAGACGTGGGGGCTCATGCTGAATCAATAGCTGCTCTTTATCGTAAACTAAAAAGGCTTGAACGATTTCCGTTCATCAAAAATACCGTAGGAGCGTCGTCCGTTGTTGATAAAATTCTTGAACACCTTGATTGTGGAATTAATGTGATTTTGGAGTTTGGAAATTATACCTCGTCGTTGTGTTACCTTTTGGTTGTAAATATTTTAACGCGGCGAATTCATGACGCCTATATTGAAAAAACAGAAAAGTTTTTATCGACACAGAGTAAGAGTGATGAACCGCGTAAACTTATGATTACAATAGAAGAGGCACATAAATTTCTAAATCCGATAGCAGCAAAACAGACGATTTTCGGTGTAATTGCTCGTGAGATGCGTAAGTATTATGTATCGTTATTAATTGTTGACCAGCGACCATCCGGTGTCGATGAGGAGGTTTTATCGCAAATCGGCACCAAAATTGTAGCTTTGCTTAATGATGAAAAAGATATACAAGCAATTTTGACAGGGGTTAGTAATTCCAGCGGATTGAGGTCGATTCTTGCAACGCTTGATACCAAAAAACAGGCGCTTGTGTTGGGTCATGCGGTTCCTATGCCCGTGGTAATAAAGACGCGAGAGTATGACAATAACTTTTACACCGCTATGGGGCTGATTGAAGGCGCCAAGGTAAAAAATGTGATCGATGAAATTTTTTAAGTAGTTAAGGTTCTGTCGTTTGTCCAATTGACGATATTCTTTAAAAAAGATAGTCTAGCCGTGTGGTAATGTCTCAAAAGTTAAATAGTAACTCCCGAAGAGGGTGTTTTTATGAATAAAGTTATATCCGGAATTGTGGTGGCATCTGCTTTTGGTTTTGCCGGTTTGTCTGCGGATAGAGAACTGGTTTGTTTTGATAGCATGAGGATTTTACAAGAGGCAAAAGAGAATCAGATTGTTGCCAAAAAGTTGAGTGGTGAAATTGAAGAATTACAAGGTTTTGTAAAATCTTCACAGCAAAAATTGATTGATATGCAAACCGAGCTGGAGAAAAAAAGAACTGTTTTAAGTAAGGATGCTATTCAAGAGAAGATAGATGCGATTGAGCAAGAAAAAAAGAATCTTGAAAGAACCATTACGGATAAAAAAGATAAGCTTGAAAAGAGAGTTCAAGCAGAGCAAAATAAATTACGTATGAGACAGATTGATGTTATAAACAAGGTTTGCAAGGATTATGGATGGGGTATGTTGGTTGATAAAAATGCACCGGGTGTGGTTTATGCATCCGCAGATCCTGCATTAGATAAGACCGACATTTTAATTAATGAGATTAATAAGACTTTTGATGCATCGCAGACTAGTGTATCAAAGACGTCAAATAAACCAGCAAATAAGACGGTAAAGACTGCTTAAACGGGGTACGATGGAAGTTAATTTAACACTTGATAAAGTATTGGAAATTGTCGACGGAGTAGCAAGCTCCGTCGATTCTAACTTTTTAATTAAAAATATAAGATCGATTGAAATGGCCCAGGAGTGTGACCTTGGGGTAATTTTAGACAGGGGTGAAGAGTCTGTTTTTGACTCTATTGCAGTTGATAAAATTAAAAACAGTGTTGCAGGATTAATTCTTTCCAGCTCAATTGTTGTTGATGGGAAAAATTACCTAATAGTTAAAGATGCTCTGTCGTCTTTTCAAAAGTTAATTAATTACTTATCAGATCAGCGAGCGAGAAAAATTGTTGAAAAAAATATTGATCCGGGGGCATTTATTGACCCAAGTGCAGTTGTTTGTGATGGTGTTAAAATAGGTGCAAATTCTGTAATTGGTGCGCAGTCTTTTATTGGACGAGACTGTATGATAGGGGCTGGGGTTTTGATTTATCCCGGTGTAAAAATTTTGGATAGATGTTTGATTGGTGATGGTACAATAATTCACTCCGGAGCTGTTATAGGGTCTGATGGGTTTGGGTATCAGGTTACAAAACAGGGAATGCGAAAAATTCCACAGATTGGGATTGTAAAAATTGGAAAAATGGTGGAGATTGGCGCAAACACATCAATAGATAGGGCCTCTTTTGATCAGACGGTTATAGGGGATGGTGTTAAAATTGACAACTGTGTACATATTGCTCACAACGTAAGGATTGGTGCGGCTACTGCAATTTTGGCCCAAACGGGTATTGCGGGGAGTGCGCAGATTGGTTCTGCTTGTCAGATTGGTGGACAGGTTGCGATTAAGAACGATGTTAAAATTGGAAATGGGGTAAAGATTGTTTCAAAGAGTGCGGTTTTGAGTGATCTGGATGATAAAGCGGTTGTATGTGGAATTCATACCATTTTCTACGTGGAAACGAGTTCATGTTTTGCAGCAAAGGCTTCCTGAGTACTCAAAATTTTTAATGGATTTACAGAAGAAAAAGCAGTTATCACTGTTCCAAAGAGTGTGGCGCGGAATCTTGGGTAGATAAACCATGAATAAAAGTAATAGAAAAATTAGAGAAGAAGAGCAGGCTCTGGAGGGGTTACCTCCGCGCAAGAAAAAGGCTTTGGGGCAGCATTTTTTGCGTAAGGCTACAGTTGTTGATCACATGATTGATAATGTGGCGATAACGCCGGATGTTTCGGTTGTTGAGATTGGTTGCGGAGATGGCTTTTTGACATCAGCGATTTTGCGACAGACTAACTGCAAAAGTTTACTTGTTTATGAGATTGATCCGGAATGGGTTGATTTTGTACAAAAAAAGATAAAAGACGATCGACTTGTTATAAAAAATGAAAATATTCTGGATGTAGATTTTCAGTCAAGTCTTGAATCTAAAAAGCCTTTGGTTTTACTTGCTAATTTACCATATCAGATTACATTCCCGATTCTTTTTAAAATTCAGAAAAATAAAGCGTTATTTCAAGAGGGTGTTGTAATGGTGCAAGAAGAGGTTGCGCAAAAGATAGTTGCAACACATGGAAAGAAATACTCGCCTACCTCTATGTTTTTACAACATCATTTTGAATGGAAACTTATTGAAAAAGTTGAGCCCGGTGCATTTGTGCCGCCTCCTAAAGTTTTCTCAAGAACAGTTTATTTTAGACCTAAGTTTGATTTGCAAGAGATACCTCAAGAAACAGAGTTTTGGGGATTTTTGAAATTATGTTTTAGATCACCGCGCCAGACTCTTAAAAATAATTTGAAGTCAACAAAATATGATTCGCATAGGGTATTATCTTCTGAGATTTTGGCGCTAAGAGCCCAGCAGATTTCATTTGATGGATTTGTTGATTTGTGGAAACAGATAAATAACTTAAGAACTGTTTAGCGAATTAGTTTCAAAAAAAACAAAAAAAAGTTGAAAACTTTGTCAAAGTCTCTATCATATTAGTAAGTTTTGCATTAAAACAAAGCGGTTGAATTGTGGTGTGAAAACGGGGAGATTCCCGAGTGGCCAAAGGGGACGGACTGTAAATCCGTTGGCTCTGCCTTCGTAGGTTCGAATCCTACTCTCCCCACCAACTTCGTTTTCGACATAAATGACTCCTAGCTACGGCTGACAAGCTGGTGTTTGGGTGTTGGAAAACATCAAATATACCGAACCCTGTTGTTTTTATTTATTAATTGATCTGCGGTAAAATTTGTTTATAATGAGGTTTATCCGTATTTTAATGTAAGATGGTTATGAAATTTACGTGCGGGAGTAGCTCAATTGGCTAGAGCGACAGCCTTCCAAGCTGTAGGTT
>CAZSLQ010000009.1:27355-31946 GCA_964607885.1 uncultured Pseudomonadota bacterium | reverse complement strand
ATTCTAATCGGATAGGTATATATCCATGTATCAACGGCGGTTGCGTATATCATCTCCTTAGCGAAGATAGAAAAATGGCTCTGGAGTATGGAGGTCGTAGCATTTCTTTACATTATCCCACAGAAAATAATTACTTCTGCCGTCATCCAAGATTGAATTATACGTTCTATGAACATGGAAATATTGCCGTTATAGTAGCAAGTCATGATTGCAAAATGTTATTTGTTGGATTTGTTTCTGACTCTGAGATAGAATTTTGTAGATATAACCAAGATTTTCCTATGGAGGTCTCACGAGAAGGTCTTTTTGGTGGAAACCTAGGCGGCGTTCATTCTATGGTTTTAAGTAATGACGAAAAGATATTAGTTTCTGGATCGTGTAATGGCAAAATAATTGTATGGATACATGATTCAAGGTTCGATAAGTGGAAAAAAATTCAGACGCTTGAGCAATATAAAACTTATGAAAAAAATAATTATGGTGATGTTAGGCATTTGATCTTGAGCGATGATGGAAATATGCTTATTGCTGCTGATGACAAAAAAGTAAAAATATGGCATAAAACGAAAAATATACAATTTAGTTTGGTACAAGAATTGGCTATTGAGCATGTTTCATGCATGGCTTTGAGTAAAGATAATAGTACTCTTCTTGTTGGAACTAATGATGGAATAATAAACATATTAAATTTACATGCCAATATTTCTCTTGAGGAGATGCTTTATTTTCTCAAAGAGGGCTCAAAAACTTGGTATCAAAAAACATGGGATGCCTGTATGGGAATATTTGGTAAAAAATAAAAAGTTTTTTATGGTTGGAAGAGTGTTTGGTCTAATAATTTTTTACGCAACGTGCCTACATTCTCAACTTTTCCAACCATTACAAACCCTTTAAGTATACTTTTATTTACTAAAAACTTGTGATAAAAATCTGGGCCGTTTTTTATAATCTCTTCAATTTCTTTTTTTGGATTACCTACGGGTCCGCAAGTAACAAATTTGGTTCCAAAAATATTTGAGCTTGTGATGATCAAAATTCCCGGATATGTCTTGTGTATTCCAACCATTCCATGTGCTGCAACCATTCCCTGTATCTTTGCATCAGGCCATAGACAGCTTTGTACTGGTTTGCCTGTTAATAAATCGTTTACCATACAGCAGTCTCCTCCGGCAAAAATATCTGGATTACTTGTTTGCATGGTGGGTGTTGTTACAATGCCCCTAGATGTAGTTTCTAGCTTTGCATTTATAGCCAGTTGTAGGTTGGTTTTCCCCCCAGTTGCAAAGATTACCATATCAGTTGGAATTTGTGTTTGATTTGAAAGTAAAATTGCAGAAACTCTTGAATCTTGCCCAATAATTTGCTCGACTGAACTTTCGGTATAAAGCTGTATCCCGCTTTTTTCCATTAAGTCTTGGATGAAAACTGCTCCAGCTTGATCAATCTGAGATGGTAAAACATGTGTTGATTTTTCAACTATACTAACTTGGATCTCTTTGCTTGTAAGTGCATCTGCGCATTCAAGACCTGTAAGGCCTGCACCGATAACAGTTGCTTTTTTAACTTTATTATCATAAATAAAATTATTAATTTTTTTTACATCTGGTAATCCGTAAAAAGCAAAAACGCCATTAAGAGTTGATCCGGGAATTTGAGGAATGAATCCTGATTTGCCTGTGCCTAAAAAAAGCTTATCATAAGATAGCTTTTCACCTGAGGATAAAACAACCTCTTTTGTTTGTGGTAAAATATCTGTTACTAAAGTGTTAAGTCTGACTGTTATATTTTGATTTTCAAAATAATTTAAATCTTTTGTTAATATCTCCTGCTCAGTTTTTTCTCCGGATAATATTTCTGATATCAGACATCTATTGCATGGGAGTTTTTCATCTGCCCCAATCATGATGATCTGTGCTGTTTTATCTAACTCTCTTAATTTAATTGCGCATCCGGTTCCTGCTGCACTAGCGCCTATAACTATGTATTTGTTCATGGTTACTCGCTTATCTCAAAGCCTTGAAAAACTTCAAATTCACAGTTATCTTTCCATCCATCTTTTCCTATGCCTGCTTTTTGACTTAAATTTTCAAGTGTTGTTTGTAGATCCCAACCAAAGTTTTTTGGCACCTGCGGTAAAAAAACTGCACCAGCTGTGCTATCTGTTTTTTTTAATACAATTCCATCGCGTCCAATTTGTATATCCTTATAGCATGCTACTTTTTGTGGTGCAGAAAGTATTGTAATATCGATAACAATATTATCAAGTTCTTCTTTTTTGACAGGAGCAAATCGATTATCATTAAATGCTGCAGCTACTGACATGTCTCCGACTGTTTGATAAAGCGGTTGATCCGACACTATTCTTCCGATACATCCACGTAAATTACCATCTTTTGTATTTAATGTAACAAAAGCGCCACACACTTGCTGTAATCCAGGAGAAATTACCGGGTAAAGTACATGATCCGGAAGTTTTTTGTCATCAGGTTTAAATTCATTTTCAATTTTATTACGTGCAAGTTTTAATAAGCTTTGTTTCTCGTAGTCGGTTAACTGATCTTTAGCTTGCAAAGTACCTGGATTCTGTGCAACAAAAACCATACCCACATAGCTTACACTATTTTGGGTTTGCTCATCAGAAACCATATCGAATAATTTTTTTGCTTGAATATCTTTGTCGTTTCTAGCTTTTGTTAATTGTGAAGATGTGTAGTAGCATGCTAGTCTTGCATTTATATCAGTTCCGAATGTTTCAAGATGTTTAAGACCCATTAAAATTTTTATTGGATTGGAACCGCAGATAGATATTCCCGTTTCTTTGCAGAATTTGTCAAAATCAGAAATCAAACCGTTGTAAATTATCTGTATTGCACATGAATCAAGGTATCTGACTTGAACAAAAATGTCGTGTTGAAAGGGATTGTAGTCGTAAAAGTCCCCATAATGAGTAAAGTCTGAGCTTACAATTAAAATAGTTTTCTCATTTATTATGGTTTGAATTTTGGTTATGGCCATGGCCATGGACTCATCCGTCATGTTTCCAACGATTAGAGGTACAATTTTGAAACTGTTTAGAACATATTGTAAAAATGGAAGCTGGATTTCTATGGCGTGCTCCATATCATGTGCTTCTTTTGAAAGTGAAAAATATGGGGATTTGCTTAAGGTTTTTATAGCTTCTGTATCAACTTTAATCTCTCCCAGAGCGGTTTTATAGTTGTTGTATTCCGGAAAGGCGATTCCGTTAACAAATGTTCTATGGCTTGGGGCCAAAATTATAACTTTTTCAATATGATTATTTTTTGAACCGTCGGAATTTAAAAGTGTTTGATAGACGCTTGCGGCACACAAGCCCGAATAATACCAGCCTGCGTGCGGTACGATTAGGGCTTTTACTGAGTTGGTATCATTCCGAATTTTAAAGTGTTTTTGTGCTTGGGCGAAATACTCCTTAAGTGTTTTTTGAATGATGATCTCGTTTTGTGGATACCATCCATCTGTTAAATGGGCCAAATGTGTAACCGGTTCAGGATTGGAAATTTTATTTTCCAGGCCATCCTTGGAACAGGCAGCGGAAATTAGAATGGCCAATAAAATGATGGGGTTATATTTTAAGTAATACACAAAAATCTCCTATCTCATTTAATTTTTAAAAGTTTTTGTACACAACTATATTAGCAGAAAACGATTTAACTCTGCCATTTTATGTTTTATTGACTATTTGTAATCAAAAAATATAGCCTTATATTTGAAAGATGACAAAGTATAAATTTGTCTTGCTTGACCGGGAGGGTAGGGAGATGAGAAAAAGATTGATGATTATTTATATTTTTGTAAATATGTTTTTTCTTCATAAAAGTGTATTTGCACAGGCCTTAGTGCAACCTGAAGATCAAGATAAAAATTTAATTATTGTTGATACGGCCCATAGAGAACGTTTTTTATATCAGCCCTTTATACGTCTGTTCGAGGCGATGAACTGGGATGTTAGGTACCTGGGAATAGATCAGGTTATGGATTTGGATGGACAAGATCTGAATTTGTCAGGTTCGACTGTTTTTTTTATTTTTGGGATTGAATTTTTAAAAACCATGGGGACTTCTGTGGTTGCTCAAAAAGTTTTAACTCTTTTAAATAATTTTTGCCGAAATCCTAACAAACTCGTAGGATTAATTTTCCCATCTCTTAATATTAATCCTCAAGTTAATTTAATAGAGCAGTTAGAGCCCATATTTTTACCACTTGGTATTCAGGCAAAATCTGAGAATAAACCCGTTAAAGATTTTATTACTGTAGCTAATGCATTTCTTACAAGACCTCCGGAAAGCCGACCAATTCAGTATCACACGACACTGGTTCATCCTCATGGCGGAACCGGTTTTTATACCCCTATAATCAAACAAATTTTGGATGAGTCGGCGGAGTCATTAAAAGTGCTCCCCAATCCTACAAAGTATTCAAAAACCGTTGCTGCAACAATGCCTTATGGCATTTACTGGTTTAATCCGAATAAACGAAATCATATTTTAATATCTAATCAGACAATGCTTTCATTTTCCGGGATAACGGAAAGTTGCCACTTTTGCCCATG
>CAZSLQ010000009.1:26647-27345 GCA_964607885.1 uncultured Pseudomonadota bacterium | reverse complement strand
GGAAATTGCGAAGGGGGATCCAGTTGAAGAGTTTGGGCATTCCATAAAACCGGATAATAAATATCCGCTGAGAAAAACAGCGTGGATGGAGTTGTGCGTGTTTGAGCCGTTACCGTTGGATTGCACGGTTTCAACAACTCTTCAGGATGATAAAATCCGACAACAACAGTTACAACAAGATCAGCTAATTAGGTACATCGCAGATGCCAAACTGGATGCCATTTGGATAAGCTTGTGCCCCAATATGTTTTACAGCCCGGTTGCACGTAAAATGGATAAAGAAGAGGCTTTGCGTAGTGCTATATCAGTATTTACAAAAAAATTAAAAACTTTAATGGATGCAGAACATCTTGCAATTCCCAAAATTTTAGTTGGATTTGAGATTGCCAATAATATTTATGAGCCGAATTTACCAAAACCATGTGCACGCGATATTTATGATAATACGTATTTTGATGTGCCCGACCCATTGAACCAAAAATTTTGGCGCAATGAGGTGGAGCAACCCTTTGAAAAGTTTGTAGAGATGTGGAAAAATCCTGACATAAATAATGGAATTTCCATATCTGGGTTAATGATTGATCTGGAAATGTATTGTAGAAGAACAACCGGTATATTTTTGTCCACAATGGGTTTTAATAATCGAAATTTTAATCTATTTTTGCACATGAATAAACTTCCAACTCAAAAAATGAGCG
>CAZSLQ010000009.1:22725-26637 GCA_964607885.1 uncultured Pseudomonadota bacterium | reverse complement strand
ATTGACATCAAAGTATTTTGATTTTCTTGAACAACAGGCCTTTGAGCTTGGACAAAGTTTGAAAAATTCTTTTACCCAAAAAGTTCCGGGTTGTCTAATTGCCTGTTACATGCCAAATATTTTGATTAGTTGGTTTTATAAGGGCCTTTACCAGGGGCTAGGCGATGAACAAAATCCTGTACACCTGTTCTCGTTTAATGCCGAATTTTTAAATCATCAAAATTGGTTTAAAAAGAATAAGATTAATGTGACACACTCAAGTGTTTTACTACTTTCTAAAATTGTAGACAAACAGTCTTTTCAATGTGTTGGTGAAATTCAAAAACATCATCATGGCGTCTGGTTTAATAGATGGTCAAGAATTATTGAGCCAAAAACCTCTAATGACTGGACCGCTGTTGAAAAACTTGGAATCCCTAATGAGATGTACCCCGAGTTTATGAGGCATGTTGCCGAGTTAAATTGATACAACACATTATTAGACGTGCAATTTTGTTATATATTCAGTATACTGGTCCTAATTTTAGTTTAATCAGAGGAGTTTTATTATGGTTTTAAAGGCAACCACTCAGAATTTTAATGAAGAGGTTTTAAAGTCTAAGCACCCTGTGATTATTGATTTTTATGCTCCTTGGTGCGGTCCGTGCAAGATGATGACACCTGTTTTTGATGAGGTAGCGGCTGAGCTTGTCTCCAAGTATAAATTTGTATCTATAAATATTGACGAAGAGCGCGATATCGCTGTGCAACACAATGTTTCATCAATTCCAACTTTGCTATTTATAAAGGATGGTAAAGTTGTTGGAAAAGAAACAGGTTTTATGAATAAAGATACTTTGAAATCCAAAATTCAAAGCTATTTTGAATAAATTTAATTTTTACAAAATCTTTATTCTGTTTCAAAAAAAGAAGTCCAAAAACTTAGCGAGAGAATAATTAAGAAGGGTTCCGCCGGTAGGCGCATTCGTGCGTATCCTCCGGCGAGCCCGATTATAATAAAAAACTTTATAAGAGCAATGCTTCTCACCCACGAGCACAGGGTAGCCCTATTTGCCGACGAGCTCCAACTTTTTATACATGCCATAAATATTTTAAAAAATCCTAGAAGTAGGCCTATCCACATTAGTAAGAAAATGAAAATTTCGAGCCTCACCAACCAGGAAAGTAAAGGTTTATCTGTTTTTGGGAAAAGATATTTTTTAAACATTGATGATAAAGTTCTATCCTTGTTAAAGTAATCAGGTTCCGTTCGATCTGATTCAAGATATATCAACTCGGCACTGAATAATGAAAATGCCGTTCGAAATGTATCGGTCAGCCATAGCTTAATTGCCATTCCGGGATGACATTTAAAATATTTTTTTGCTAGATTTTCTCTAATGTAACAGCGTTCGATTTCGGAGAGATTTCTTTTTTTGAGCTGCTCTTCTTTTTTTGTCAGATTATCTACCTGATTTCTTAAAAAATCTTTGGCTTGTTCATAACTTAAATTGTTTTCCTGCATTACAATTCTGCTGGCTGAAAAATAGAGAAAGTGCCCCCCGGGAAGTGTATGGAAAAAAATGTAACCGGTTAATAAAAAATTGCGTAACAACCAGAATGATACCGGGATCAACCAGCCAAAAATTAAAGTAAGGCCTTGATTTGTTTTTTGCATCAAGTCTTCTCTTGATAATACGAGCAAAAGCAATGAGAGTACTATAAGATAGTGACCAACCGGTCTGACAAGCGATGCCAATCCAAGAATAAGCCCTGCAAAAAAAATATTTCGCGATGTTTTGATTTCATTGGGACTTTTGTAAAGACAATTGAGCATTTCATTTTGTTCGCTTTCAAATATGTCCTCAAAAAGCATTAAATATGGCTCTGTTGTTGCTATCGGTTCGGGGAGGCATAAGTATCTGCAAAGTTTTTTTGAGGCTGTACTTTTGTGTTGGTTTTCTTTGCAAAAGAATAAATGGATAGAAAGACAGAATAAAAATCCGGAATAAAGAACCAGTCCCAGATGAATGCTGCTGTAAATTCCTACGCATTTTGCAAGCAGAATATTTTTAGGGAAAAGTATGCAGCTTAGAAAAAAGATTAAAAGAGGGATGAGCGCTGCGATTAGAATCTGTACCCATAAAACATTTTTGCTGTCAGTTCCAAATATTTTGTAGTAGACAGATAAAAATACCGGGTACCCAGGAAGCCTATAAAAATTAGGGATTCCTTTCTCATCACAAAAACCATTGCCTTTTGCTATTTGCGTTGCTATTAAATTATATGTGTTTGAATCGACTTGAAGGTAATTACTGTTTTTACTTAAATAAACTGTAAAAACTGCTGCTCGAACCAAAAAAGAAAATATAAAAAGCCCAACCAGAAACCATTTGTACTGTTTTATTATTTTTGTCATTCTCCATCTCCTTTTTTATTTTAAAAAATAGCTATTTTTTAAAATAATTACTATTTTTTAGTTCAATTTCCCATTTGTGGGCGCTAGATAATATATTTTCAAGAGAGGAATTATTTGCGATCCAGCCAAGTTTATTTTTTGCCTTTGTTGAATTTGCAACAAGCACAGGAACGTCTCCAGCTCTTCTTGGTTGCGTTTTTACATTTATCTTTGTTTTACAAATCTTTTCAACTTCTGTAATCAACTCTTTAACGGAATGTCCCTGTTGTGAACCTAAATTAAACACATCCGATTTTTCATATTTATCCAGATAGTCATGAGCTAAGATATGCGCTTGAGCTATATCTTGAACATGTATGTAATCTCGAATACAACTTCCATCCCTTGTTGGATAGTCGTCGCCGAAGATTAAAAACTCTTTATTCTGCATAGCTGCTCGTAAAAGCAAAGGTATTACGTGTGTTTCCGGAATATGCCACTCCCCTAATTTTTGTTCAAAAAGCGATCCTGCCGCATTAAAATAGCGTAATGAGATGTAATTTAAGTTATATGCATTACCATAATCTTTTAATGCAAATTCTATGGCAAGCTTGTTATTTCCATAAGGATTAATTGGAGCAAGTGGATGAGTTTCATCGAGCGTAGGGGTTTGTGGATTACCATAAACCGCACAGCTTGAAGAAAATATAATTTTTTTTACATTATACTCAAGCATAGAATCAAGGAGGGTTAGGGTTTTTGTTACATTGTTGTTATAAAACTCTTTGGGCTTTTTAACCGATTCTCCAACTTCAATCAAAGCTGCAAAATGCATTACCGAATCAATATCATAAGTTGTAAAAATTTTGTTGAGTACTTCTGTGTCGGCAAAACCCTCCTTAATCAGTTTTGCCCAGCTGGGATTGAAAATCTGTTTTTGTAATAGTGAGTCAAGAATGATTACGTTATAACCTTTTTTATGCAGAAGCCAAGAGGTATGTGAACCAATGTAACCGGCACCTCCGACAACGAGTATGGTTTTTGTCATTTTTATCCCAAAATTATAGTTCCGTATACTTTTTCCTTTGCCCCTTGGCTTTTTCTACGGGATATTTTTTTGCCGTTTTTTCAATTTTTTGAATTACAGTTGATGAAAGATCAACATTTGCAGTATTTGTAAAACCCAAACAGGCGTGAATTACATCTGCAAGTTCATCAAGAACAGCTTCTTTGTATTTTTTGTCAGATTTTAATTTAGCGGTGATCTCTTCATTGCTTTTCCATAAAAAGAGTTCAAGAAGTTCCCCGACCTCAATTGACATGTCTATTGCAAGCTCCTTAGGTGTATGAAATTGTTCCCAATCTCGATCATCTCTGAATTTTTTTGCTATATCTTTTAATTCTTGAATAGAAGTATTTTTATCTGTTTTTTTCATAGTGTTCCTAAAAGTTTATTTTATAGAGCATAGCAGAAATTAAAAATTTTTTGATAATAAAGTACATGCTTGATTTTTTTTAAAAAAAGTATTTAATAG
>CAZSLQ010000009.1:21556-22715 GCA_964607885.1 uncultured Pseudomonadota bacterium | reverse complement strand
ATTCCTGTAATATTTATAGGCTTTTACATCAGAAGGTGTTTTTATGAAAAAAATGATAATTTGTATGGGCGTTTTTATATTGTTAAGTTTGTGCAGGTTACAATGTATGGAAGCCTTAGATGCGCAGGGGTCTTTTTCTCTTCCTCTCACAGAATTACAAATTTGGGAAAATAAGAGTCCTTCCGAAGTTGAATCTGTTATGAAGCGAATGCGAGATAAGTTTTTGGGTTACAAGGACTGGTTAAAAGCAAATAATTTGGACCCATTCAAACACGTTTGTGATAAGATAATTGTTATGTTTTTGTATTATGAAATGGCACGTGGTAACCATCTTGATTCTTTAACGGGTAGAGACTTTTTTAACTTTCTGGAAAATTTGTTGAAGCCGCTTGGGGAATCGGACAAATATATCTCTTATTTGTATGATAACCTGGTACGCGGATTGTCCTATTTTGTTCACGAAACAAGGGAATCTGGGTATAAACTTTTTTGGAATTATTAAAATAAATAATTATTAAATATAATAGGATTTTTATGAAAAAATTTATAGTACTAGTGGCTGTCTTTTTATCATTAAACTTGTATGGTGATCCGACCAGAGATGTTATCCGACTATTCTCTCCATGCCCAAATGATGAAGGTGAACGTAAAGATTTGTCTGACGTTTTATTTCTTAAACTTCAACAAGATCATAGGTTGAGAATAGAATTAAAAAGAGAATTTGCAGATTCGCTCAAAAATTATAAGGATTCACTTATGGAATCTTCTGCTACTCAAACCGTTGACGGAAAAACAACTCAAGCTCTTGAATGTTCTTATAGCGCTTACATGCAATTTGCCTATGATTTGATTTCTCAATTATCTAGACTTGGATATGATGTTGACGTTATTCATTGCATAGACGGATCTAAAATTCATGATAATCGCCAAAATTTACTATATTGCTGGCTTGAAGTTAATCTTTTAAATAAATATGGGAATGAATTTTTCTTAGGGTCCAAAAGCGAGTATGATCAGGCGCAAGCTGTTAAAAACCTGTATCAAGTTATATTGCCGGGATTTTGTATAGCTTTGGGTGAAATAAAGGCGCAAAAAAGAACAGTCTAAGAATGAACAATACTAGCAGAATAAGAGAGTTTTATAAATTGAGCCGCGATGA
>CAZSLQ010000009.1:21229-21543 GCA_964607885.1 uncultured Pseudomonadota bacterium | reverse complement strand
GGCTTAATTTGTTAGCAGAATTTGCAAATCTAACAAAACAAGATTTTTCGTTGCTGGATGAAGGAAATTTTTCATTTGCTGACTGTATAATTGAAAATATGGTTTCCGTTTTACCTGTGCCGCTTGGGATTGCAACAAATTTTATAGTAAATGGTAGAGATTATCTAATCCCAATGGCAACGGAGGAGGCCAGTGTGATTGCAGCCGCAAGTAATGCTGCAAAATTAGCCCGAAAAACCGGCGGATTTAGTGCTGTCTCTGATAAATCCATAATGGTTGGGCAAATTCATTTACTAAATGTTAACGATCATAAT
>CAZSLQ010000009.1:14462-21219 GCA_964607885.1 uncultured Pseudomonadota bacterium | reverse complement strand
CTTGCGAATCAGAAAGACCCTGTTCTAAAATCGCTTGGAGGTGGGGCTATTGATCTGAAATTTAAATCAATAGGTAAAATTTTGGCCATTTGGCTTTTGGTGGATGTAAAAGATGCTATGGGAGCCAACATTGTAAATACAATGTGTGAGTCAATTTCCCCGATGCTTGAAAAAATTAGTGGAGGGGATGCGTTGTTAAAAATTGTATCAAACCTGTCGATTTATCGTGTAACAATGGCAAAAGCCGTGTGGGATAAATCTGAATTGGGTACTGATATTATTGATAAGATTATCCTTGCAAACCACATAGCCGAATTGGATATCTTTAGAGCCGCTACCCATAACAAAGGCATAATGAATGGGATTGATGCAGTTTGTATTGCAACGGGAAATGATTTTCGTGCAGTCGAGGCAGGGTGTCACAGTTATGCTTCAATGAATGGTAACTACGGGCCTTTAACCAAATATTTTAAAAATGAGGAAGGTAATCTTGTTGGGCAAATCGAAGCTCCCTTATCAGTAGGCATTGTTGGAGGAGCAATAGAACGCAATCCTTTTACGAAAATTTGTTTGAAAATTCTTGACGTTAAAACCTCGCAAAACTTGGCAGATATTATTGCAAGTGTTGGATTGGCGCAAAATTTTGCAGCATTAAAAGCCCTTGTGAGTGAAGGTATTCAAAAAGGGCATATGCGATTGCATCTGCGAAAGTAGAAACAGTTTAAAGATAAGTTGATCTGATAACCAAAGGTGATAAACTCAATTGTTCAGAGGGTGTATATTAAAAATTGGAGATGCATGAAGTACATCGAGCAAAGCGAGATGAATGCCGGGATTGTCGGTTATGGCGTTTACATTCCTGTTTTTCGTATAAAAGTTGAAGAGATCAGCAGAGCTTGGCAGCAGAATTTTAATCAGATTAAAGCCAGCCTTTTAATTGAAGAAAAATCAGTGCCTGGTCCGGATGAGGATTCTGTAACACTTGCTGTAAATTCTGCCAAAAATGCCTTACAAATGTGTGGCTTGTATCCCGCTTGTATTAATGCTATTTATGTTGGAAGCGAGAGCAAACCCTATGCTGTAAAACCTATTGCAACAATTGTCAGACAAGCTTTGGGATTTGATGCTTTTTCGACGGCTGCAGACGTTGAGTTTGCCTGTAAGGCTGGGACGTCTGCACTAATGATCTGTTTAGGACTTGTCGAGTCAGGATTGTGTAATTTGGGAATGGCTATTGGTACGGATACTTCGCAGGCTGCTCCGGGAGATGTTCTTGAGTACAGCGCAGGTGCAGGTGCGGCAGCATTAATTTTGGGGAAAGATCGTTCAAAGTTTATTGCTAAAGTTCAAGACGCTATCTCTCTTGCTACGGATACACCGGATTTTTGGCGACGAAGTTCTGAAAAATATCCGGAACATACGGGACGTTTTACGGCCGAACCTGCCTATTTTAGACATGTATATGCGATTGTTGATAAAATTTTTAAAAGAAACAATTGTAAGGCCGAAGATTTTGATTATGTCGTATTTCACCAACCAAATGGTAAATTTCCATTGATTGCTGCAAGAGCCTTGGGCTTCACATCTGAACAGCTTAATCCCGGTTTGGTGGTTCAAAAAATAGGTAACACTTACAGCGCAAATTCACTGATTGGTCTGGGTGCGGTACTGGAACAGGCAAAATCTGACCAGAAAATTTTGTTGGTTAGTTACGGTAGCGGAAGTGGTTGTGATGCTTTTATCTTCAAAACGACAGGTCTTATTGAAAAGAAAAATGAAAACATTTTTAGTTTAAAATATTATCTTAATCAAAAAAAATATTTGTCATATTCCGAGTATCGGAGAAATATGGATTCTATTGGGTAAGGCTATGTTATGAAAATTTCTGTGCTTGGAGTTGGATGTACAAAATTTGGAGAATTGTGGGATAGAGATATCAGCTCTCTGATTGCACAGGCTCAATTTCAAGCTCTTGAGGATGCGCAAATTGAACCACAGGCAATCGACTATATTTTTGTTGGAAATATGTTGTCTGAACAGTTTACCGGTCAGTCTCATTTAGGTGCAGTGGCATCTCAACAGCTTGGGCTTAATATACCCACAATGCGTGTGGAAAATGCTTGTGCATCGGGTGGATCTGCTCTAGCCTGTGGAATACAAGCAATTTTATCAGGCATGGCAAAAGTAGCCATGGTTATTGGTGCGGAAAAGATGAGTGATGCAACATTACCTCAAGTTACATCCGCATTAATGGGTGCCGGTGACTATCAAACAGAGCATTTTGCAGGAGCAACATTTCCCGGACTTTTTGCAATGATCTCAAGAGTTTATATGGAGAAATATGGGCTTACGTCAGAGCAGCTTGCGACCGTGAGTATTAAAAATCACAATAATGCATCTTTAAATCCCTTGGCCCAGTTTAGAAAAAAGATAATGTTGGATGATTATTTAAAATCGCCGGTTGTGTCGGATCCATTGAGGTTGCTTGATTGTGCTCCAATTAGTGATGGGGCTGCAGCCGTGATTATTGCAAACTATGATTATTTAAAAAATGACGGAGTAAATGTTATTGCAAGTTCATTGGCAACGGATACACTTGATTTTGCAAGCAGATCAGAGATTACTAGTTTTAAAGCAACACGGTTGGCAGGTAAAAAAGCTTTTGAAATGGCTGGACTTAAACAGCAGGATATAAACGTTGCAGAGGTTCATGATGCTTTTTCAATGTCTGAGATTATTGCTCTTGAGGATTTAAATTTTTTTAAGGCAGGGACTGCCGGGTATCATACGCAGCGAGGCGAAACACAAATTTGCGGATCTTTCCCGGTTAATACTTCTGGGGGACTCAAAGCCAAGGGACATCCTGTAGGTGCCAGTGGAGTCTCTCAGGTGGTAGAAGTGGTAAATCAGCTTAGGGGTCGATGTGACCAACGGCAGATCAAAAACGCGCGCGTGGGTTTGACGCATAACATAGGTGGAGTTGGTACAACTGCTGTGGTGCATATTTTTGAAAAAGAGTGAGTGTCTAATGTGTATTTTTAACTCAAGTCCGATACCGTCATGGCGGCAATACTCAAAAAGGTATGGCTTAGAAGGTTTAAAATGTTCCTTTTGTGGAAAGGTTTATTTTCCAACATGTTTTTTGTGTTCATGCGGTTCCCAAAAGTTTGACACTTTTTTATTGAATGGATTTGGAACGTTGATTTCTTATACAAATATCACAAATCCTTGTGCTGAATTTAGACATAGGATTGGTTATTGTATTGGGTTAATACAGTTTGATGATGGGCCAAAGTTTACGGTACAACTTACAGATGTCGATCTGAAAGATCTAAAAATTGGGATGCGTGTGAGAGCGATATTCAGAAAATTTTATTCACATGGAGAGAGTGGTATAATAGAATATGGATTGAAATTTGTGCCCTATGAATTCAAATGATTTTGGATATGGTAAGGTTATTCTTTTGGGTGAGCATTTTGTGGTTCACGGTTTTCCCGCATTGGTTGCTGCATTAGATTTGAAGACTTATGCACAAATTCAGGAAAACAGTTTAGGTAAATTAATTTTTGTTGATAATCGTCCCAAAGTTCCTAGGTTTATTCCAAGTAAAAAAACTGAATTTAACCAGCTACTTGAAAATGTTTTAAATTTTTTGGATATAAAGCAAAGAAATTTGAGCGTAACATTTTCAGGATCTCTTCCTGTGACTTTTGGGGGCATAGGGTCAAGTGCTGCTGTTGCGACTTCTTTTGCAAGAGCAGTCAGTTCGAAATTCAACCTGGGGTTAAGTGATACCCAGATAAATCAGGTAGCATTTGCCGGAGAAAAAGCTATCCATGGCACTCCAAGTGGTATAGATAACACCGCATCGGCTTTTGGTGGTGTTATAAAATTTTGCGAACAAAAATCCTTTTCAAGATTATATATTAAGCGGCCTATTGAAATGGTAATTGTTGATAGCGGCAAAAAAACCGATACAAAACGGGTTATTTACCAAGTTAAAAACTTTATTAATAAAAATGCTGGCATGGCAGAGGTAATTTTTGAAAAGTACGAACGTGCTTTTCATGTAGCCCTTCAAGCTTTGCAGGATGGTGATATACAACTTTTGGGACAGTGTATGAACGAAAATCATAAGTTGCTTCAGAAGTTGGGGGTTTCTTGCAGAGAGCTTGACGAAATTATTAATAATGCGCTTCTGCTTGGCGCGTGGGGGGCAAAGCTCACCGGTACAGGAAGAGGCGGGTTATGTGTTTTGCTGACTCCGGGAATCGAGATGCAGAGTAGAATTTCAGAATATTTTACAAAAAAGGGTTACTTTATAATAAAAACACAGATTAGTACTTCAGAATCTTAACGATGTCAGTATCTTTGTAAGGCCTTTCTACAGATAATTCTCCGGTTTTCCAATTTATAATCTTTTCTTTAACATCGGGATCAATATAAAAACTTTTTTTCTCGCTATCTAATTTTTTGTTCATTTCAAGCCAGATTGGTAATGCCGTTTTACTTGCAAAAACGCCATCTCCCATTGCTTTGTTATCATCTCGTCCAATATAAATTGTTGTTGTTAATTCAGGTGTTGCACCAACAAACCAGATTGAGGCGGCTCCGTTGGTCGTACCACTTTTTCCGATTGATTCAGACCTTATCCAGTTTTCTTCTCCCAAAAAGTTTTTATTCAAAATCATTCTTTGGCTTAAGGCATTAATCATGATGGAGCAGGTTTTTGAATCGATTACACGGAGGGTTTCGGGCTCATTTTCCCAAATTTTTTCTCCTTGATCATTTTTTACCCATTCAATGAGATAAGGTTTTACATAAGTTCCGTTATTTGCAAAAACATTAAATGCAGCACAGTTGTCTTCCGGAGTAACCTCTATTGTTCCTATCGCTGATGAAGGGTAGGGAGGGATATCGGCTTTGATACCAAATCTGCGAATAAATCTTAGCCAGTCATCATTTTTGTATAGTTCAAGATATAATTTAATTGTAATTATGTTATTCGAATAGGTTAATGCTCTTGCAAGCGTCATTTGTCCTTCGAATTTGTTATTCCAATTTTTAGGGCGCCAAATTTGTCCGTTGGGCATTTCCATTTCAATTGGCTCATCTACAAAAGTTGTGTCCATCTGAATGCCGTTTTTCAATGCAAAAGTGTATAGGATTGGTTTGAATGAAGATCCCATCTGTCTTTTAGCTTGAAATACTCTGTTAAATTGGGATTTTTTAAAATCCACGCCTCCGATCAATGCTTTTATTTTTCCGGTACTTGCCTCAATTGATATCAAACCACCATTAAGTTTTTCACCATGCTTATGTTGTAGATTTCGTATTATTGGAAGGTAAGCAAGTTCTGCGGCCTTTTGAAAATCTGGATTTATAGTGGTTTTGATCTTTAAGTTATTTTTATACAGTATATCTTTGCCAAATTTATTCTCAGCCCATGTTCTAATCCATTCAGAAATATAAAGTTTAATTGAGTTCCCTGGAATGTAATCAAGCGTTGTAACATTTGCTTTTGTGGCTTTGTTATACTGTTCCTTTGATATGAATTTTAAACCATACATACTTCTAAGAATTATATTTCTTCGTCGTTTTGAATTCTCTTTTGAGTTTAAAGGGGAGTATATTCTTGCGGAATTTGCAACAGCTGCAAGTGTCGCAGCTTCATCGATGGTTATTTCGCCTAATTGCTTATTCCAAAAACGTTTGCATGCTGTTTCAACTCCGTAAATTCCCTGGCCGAAATAAATGTTATTTACATAAAGTTCAAAAATTTGCTGTTTGCTAAGCTGCTGTTCAAGTTGTAGGGCTAAAAACAGTTCTTGAAATTTTCGATAAAAAGTTCTTTCATACGTTAAGAACATGAGGCGTGCAAGTTGTTGGGTAATTGTACTTGCGCCTTGCACGATGCGTCGATGGTATACATTTACCAAGAAGGAACGTGCAATGCTTTTTATTGATATTCCCGAGTGATTGAAGAAGTTGTGGTCCTCTGCGGCTATAAACGCCTGCACCAAAATTTGAGGAATTTTTTCAAAAGCTACTGGCGTGCGTTTTTCACAGTCAAATCTTGCAAATTCGATACCCTCATCATCCAAAACGACCGAGCCTTGACGGTTTGAATAAAGTTCAAGCAGAGAAAGGTCTACCCAGTTTCGTTCTAATAAATAAAAACATACTCCTGAAAAAATGGTAAAAATTGCAAAACCGGATATAAGTAAACGTTTAAGCACTGTTTGTCCCTAAAAATAGTACATTAATTGTTGAGTAGAAAGATTAACATAAATGGCGGCTAGAAGCAAAGTTCCTAGATTTCGCACGAGCGCTGCTTTTGGAGGCTCTCTTGTCGAACCTATCCGGAAGGGCTATGCGGTACCAATACTTAAACAGTAATTCCGATCATCTAAAAGTTGAACCCGATCTGTCCACCAAAAGTATCCATATTTATTATATTTTTCCCGGTGAGTGCAAGTTTATAAAAGAGACTGACTTGGGGGCGAGATATCACTTTATTCCATAAAAATGAGTCGAAATTAACTTGGAATATTATATTGTGAGAGTTCCATTCTTTCAAACTGTTGGCTGTGTTTATTATATTCCTGTCAAAGGTATCGTATTTTTCGTATAGGGTATCTTGGTCATGTTTAATATACTCGTAAGCTATTTTAAAGGAGAGTCCCTTATAAAAGTGATATGCCTGTAAAAATACATTAAATTTCCATGTTAATCCATGATCCAGAGTTGCATCCC
>CAZSLQ010000009.1:1179-14452 GCA_964607885.1 uncultured Pseudomonadota bacterium | reverse complement strand
TTTATTTAAAAGTAAAAATTCTGTTTGATCCGGAGACGTTTTAAGTCTGCGCTCATGTGTTTCATCAAACAGAATCAAGAAATCGACATCTCCTCCGGCTCTTATACTTCTTTTAAAATCAAGATAAATTCCAAAACCTAAAGGTAATCCCCAAGCTCCGTCGTTTCCGAGCGGCATACTAAATGCCTTATCGATATCCCTTTTCGATCCGGTTGGGCAGCTTAATCCCACCTTTAAGTAAAGATCTACATTTTGCAGAGCTTCTTTGTTTTGTTTAATGCTTCTCAACCATTCAAGCATTATAACCATATCTCCAACACCGCTTTTATTCCAGTCGCAAAAATCTATGCATGTAAGATCTTTGAGCATTGTTGTAAATGTCTGAAAGTCATTGAGGTATTTTTGTTGAAAATAATTAGGAATTAACGGAAGTTGTTTATTTGTTAAATTGTACCAACGGATATCCTCAATCTCTTTCCACAGAATCGGAACGTGTACGCCAATACCCAAATCTCCATTAAAAACATTTTTGAAAAAGTATTTTCCAAAGAAGGTTAGATCAAATTCGCGATATTCGCCTTGAATGCACAATGGTGCGCTTAGTACCTGTCCACCCCACGCAGAGTATAGTTCATCATATTTTTCAGCTATCTCACTTACTATAGTGCAGTGGGGATTTTTAAACATTGCTACGGCATCTTGGCAATCATCATAGATTCTTAAAACGTTATGTTTATCCCCGCCCCAGTTGCGGGCACTGCTGCTTTGCCCATACTCGGCGGTTGCTCCAAGATGAATACGCATATTTTGGGATTTTGGCAACCTAAGGTTTGGGTCATAAGGTGGGAATGTATTTGATGGTGCAAAAACGCCTAATAAACTCCTTGATAAGATCCATATCGCTGTTGTAGATTTAAGAATACTTTTAAATTTCATTTATTCTCCTTGTTTTTTATTCGTTAAGCCTGATGCCCCAGTCCCCCGGTATAAGCCAAGATCCTGATGCAGTGTTCCGAGTTATTACTCCTACATACCAGTTTGCGCAGACCAGGTCAAGATATTCGTCCAAAGGTACACTCGTTATGGTTGTATTTTCTGTAATTTTGTAAATGTGCGTCATTAACTGGTTTAATGGTCCTTTTGCCAGCATACTAAAACCAAAAGCATTGTCTGTTACAAAGTTTCCACGAAAACCATAAAAGTCGATAAATAAATTTGTGTTATCCATGTTTATTGGGTTTACAGGGGTAGCGTTATTACCATCAACAGCATATCTGTAAACTTTGCCGCTATTTGTTAAAAAATTTGCATATGTTACAAAAAGATTTCCAAGAGCCCCATTCTTGCCTTTTTTTCCGGATAAATAATGCAGGTGTAGAGCTGGGTTAGTAGGGTAATTTACAGCTTTAAGGGTTAACTGAGGTTTTTCTACAGCCTTATCGTAACCACTTGCATAAAACAAACCGCGAGTTGTTCCCAAAATAAATTTAAAATTCTTGCTAATTGTTGATGCTTGCTCATCTGAATTGGGTATTATTAACATGTCTGTAAAATGCGGATTTTCAAGGGTCGGGTTAAGTGCGATCTCTTTTTCTTTCACAGATTCGGATGCAAATTGTGCAACATCTTGATCTATTACATAAAGTTTAGTCATGGTTTGAATGAATAATTTCTCAGCGTCTTTACTTACAAAGCTTGCAAGCTTTCTGACATATTTAAAATTACCGTTTTTAGGCGTTAACATTTTAAATGAGTATTTGGGATCACGAGCTCCGGGGTCTCCAGGAAAGTTTCCAGATGTCAGGTTGTCCAACCCAGCTTCTGCATCCCAACCCTTTCCTTCTTTATCACATAAAACTGCAACACCTTCATAACCCCCGACAAAAAGCCAACCTTTATCCTTTTGTGTATTTCTGGAGACTTCTGCAAAGCAGAGTGGTCCGATCTTTAGTTCACTAAGATCAAAAACAAAAACATTATCATTTCTTTTAAATGGTTTAATTGGTTTGAATTTGCCATCTTCTTTCTTACCTGTTTGAATTAAAGCCACCTTATTGTATCCAACGGCGACCATCATTGAAAAGTCACCTTTTTTAAAACCCTCGGTTTGCTCGTCAAAATTGATTATCTGAAAAACACCCCCTTGTTCTTGAGGGAATATTTCGGATAAGAGGCTTGACAGGTTATTATCTGTTGTGGCCGCTCCGTCTGTCGGTGGGATAGCGAATACCGGTTTTATATCTTCAGATTTTCCCCAGCGGGTTATTTTAATCTCATCTGCCTGTTTGGGGTCATTCATATCTCCACATAAAAAATAAAAATTTAAAAGAGCGTCAACTCCTCCGCCTAAAACGCGATAGATATCTCCTCCAACTCTCTGCCATGGTGTCCAGGCTACAACTGTTCCGTCTTCGTTAAATATTGCGCTACTTTGAAAAATTCCCTGATCTTGTGCATTGTTTTCAGAATTGAGACATACAAAAACGGAATCACCATAAATAAACATGTCTGCTAAGTCTTTTATGTCGTGGGGCGTTTCTTCACCTCCGATAAGGATACCCTTTGTTGATTCCAGTGGTTTGTTTTTTACAAAAACAGGCATCTCTTCTTTTTTACTTGGGATTGCATCAAACGTAGGAAGTTTGGTTGCACTGCTAATTTGCGATAAAGTTCCAATTTGGTCCTCTGCAATTTTTTTCCCTTTATTATCCATAAATCCTAAGATTGGTAAAGCAAAAACCAGACTATAATGGTTCGTACTATCTTCTGCTACAACGCAGTTTGCGATCAGGTAATTTTTATTAGTGCTTGTTAACATAGCACGAACTTTTTTTGTGGAGACTTCGATTGCTTTAGTATTTGTTTTATCGTAATAAAAGCCAACAACATTTTTTGTTGTGTTTATCTCAAATTTATCTTTTTGTGGTTTTGATAAAATTGGTGAGACAACAAATTTTGTTTTTTTATCTGCAGCATTTATTTCGGTTCTTCCTACTAAAACGCTAAAACAGCCACCTTCTTTATTTTGATTATCTCGTTTAACCTCAGATAAACCTATATAAAGTCTTTGTAGGGATGTACCCCAGCACATATCTACGCCAGATCCGATACGGGCCTTGCCGATTTTATCGGCATCTGATGCTTCGGAAAAGCAAATCTGACTATCCAATGGCTTATCAGATATTTTTGCCGCAAAGGCTTTTGCTGTAGAGTTAGTAAGATCATCGGCCGCAAGTTGTGTAATGGTTGCGTTTGGACTGGCCCCCAAATTTGGATTTACTACTGCAATTCCTCGATTTTCACCTTCCGAGGTATTGTCTTCCCATGGTTTTTCATATGCTGAGACTGCTGCGAATATGTATGAGTCAGAGCTTGCAATTGCTTTTATCTGTTTTGTATCTCTTGGATCTTCATCTGCGCTAGGTTTATAGGCATCTTTTAGCGAATTTATTTCAGCCTCTATTCGTGTTTTTATTGTAAATTTCCCATCCTGTTGTGGATTTAGAATCATATATAAAACATTCGAAGTAGAATCCGTTTCTCCTTCCTCTTTCTGTTCATAGGTTGCAACCAGATAAGAATTTTTGTATGTGGCAAGATTTAATATCTGTTTTCCATACAAATCATTTTCCTGTTCCTCTTTTGTTTTTTCTTCCGTGTACCAGATGACTTTTTCAGGGGTTATTCCCTTAATGTCGATAGAAGATTGATCTGAATTAATCCTGGTTATTGCGAATGACTTTAATGTATCATCCGTGATCTCTTCCTTTGACCCAAGATAAAGAGCAGGATTTCCTGAGCTGCTGAATGCTGTTTTGTTAAAGTTTAAAGTGCCATTTAGCAGTTGCCCATAAAATATCAGAGCGGTTAACAAGAGTATTTTTTTAACTGTGTTCATAAGTATCCTTTTTGTTTTACTCATTTACAAATACTGTGAATTCACCTGGAATATAGGGCGATCCGGATGCAGTATCTTGAATTATCGAAATAAGGTGCAATGCCGCTTGCGGATCTAGCCCAAGATCAATCATTTTGTAGTAAGTTGTTCCATTTTCGGTTACAGGTAAAAATTTGTCCGGATCAGGGTTTAGGGGAAGGCTTTCCGTTATTTGATATTTGTTTGCCACATGATCAAGTGGGCCGGAAAATTCCATTCCCAAAAATAAGTTATTTAAATCTGTAAGTCTGTAAAAGTAAGGAGTAGTTAAACCTTTATCATTGTAAGGTTCCATGAATAATTTTACCTCCCCATCCTGTACATTAAAACGATAAACGTTGACATGCTTAAATCCTGAATCTATGGCGGTTACATAAAGGTTCCCATTAGCCTTGTTGTTTGTATCGAATTTCCCCCCGCGTTGGGCGGATATAAAATTAAATGTTAAAGCTGGTCCGACAAGTAAAAGGTCGGCTGATCCTGTGGAATCTATTTCCCTATTCCATCTAAGATATTCTGCGTTGAATTCATCTGTGATTGTACTTGATAACCATGCTCCTTGTGTTGTGCCGATTAAAAGTTTTTTTGCATTATTAGAGTTATCGACTATAAGCAGATCAAAAAATTCATCAAAATTTGAATTCATAACCTGCTTTCCTAGTTCGTTTTTAAAAGCATTATTTACTCCCGCGATTCGTTTCAGTCGACTTACGTCAATAGTTGCATCATTTTTAAAATCATAAGCATTCATTTCAAGCCTGTAAAGATCGGTTCTTGTTAAAATATACAGATACTTTCCATCGGAGGCTAGCTTTCGAACATTTATGAAATTAAATTCCACTGGAGGATTTAACTTTAAGAAGGAGTATGATGTCCCAGGGAAAGAATCGGTTTTTGACGATAATTCCGAAAGCCCGTTTTTCGTATTCCAACCTGAACCATCCTTCTGGCAGAGGACTGCCACCCCCTTTTGACCACCTATAAATATCCATCCGCGATTTTCAGGTTCCAATACACCTTTGGGCCTTATAGGTACAACCGTTTTAATTCTTGAAACTTCTGCGCATGTTATAAAGCCAAGAGCTTGGGTTACCAAGTTGTCAAAAATAAAAACATTTGTTGTTTCATCAGATTGCTCGATTTTTTTTGCTAAAAACTGTTTTGTTGGAACGAATACATCATCTTCTCTTTTTCCCGTCTGAATTAATGCCACTTTGCCAAAGCCTGTGGCAATCATCATAGAAAATGCAGGATATTCAGTCGTAGGGTTCCATGATTTAAATCCTAGCGTCTCATCATCAAAGTTGAAAAGTCCAACGACACCTAACTCGTCTTCAAAGAAATACTCTTTCAATGCCTTACTAAGGGGTTCACCTTCATGTATTCCTTCTTCTGCTGAATCTCCTGAACTCCAGAGTGTTATTTTGGCGGTTTTTTGGTCAGGGCCGATATACCAGAAATTACTCGAAATTTTATCAAAGCCAATGTTAAAAACTTTATCTACGCAACCCATTACCCTTTGCCAAGGGGTCCATGACCTAACAGTTGCATCCTGGCTAAATATTGCTGTTGATGCAAAAATACCGGCTTCACCGGTTTGTTCCGTTGCTGACCGTGAACCGGCAACAGCAACATAAACGGTATCACCGAAAATTTGAATATCTTTTATGGGTGCATCCAAGAATGCAACGTCAGTACCTCCATGTACAAGATAGTGAAAATCTTTGCCAACTTTTGCTTCGGTGTCCGAGTTGCTAACTAATTTTTTAAGAGTTCCATCACTTGCAAGAGGTAGAGCAAAAACGACATTTTCGGTATTGTCATTTTCTGAGTCCTCTACTACTTGGCCGTTTACAAGCACATAATCTTTGCCTGTGCTTGTGTGCATTACTCGGACCTTATAAAGACTTATTATCTGCTTTGATTTTTCTTTTGTATTTCCATTTATATACCCTATTATCTGAGTCTTATCTCCTGCTGTGAAGGTTAGCGGGGTGGGTGTAATATCTGTGATCTTTGAGATCTCCATTTTATTTCCGGATATTTTTCCGATTAAAAGAGCAACTGCGCCTTCATTTTTATTTTCGCTGGTTTGTAATTTTGAAACTGTTATATAAAGCGTTTTTAATTTGTCGTCCCAGGTCATATCAGCACTTGCTGGCCCAAAAAAAACCGGGTTGCCTTTAATCTTTAGAGCGTTTAAGATCCCCGTAGACTTATTGTTTTCTCCAGACTTACTAAAGTCAGTTGCATTGAGAGGATTTAGGTAATTCTCGTTGACGGCGATTGGGTTAACGCCTATTCTTGTGAGACTCGAACTTTCTAGGCTTTCATTGTTGGATGTGAGTGCGAAAATTAAATTTTTCCCGTTATACCCAGCGGAAGCTCTTTTTGTTGCTGCAAGAGCGTGTAGTCCGGTATCTTTTAACGCATATTCAATTTTATCCGGTGCATCTGCATCCGCTGTTTTTAAAAGATATTTTCCTTCGGTAAGATCTAAAACTTCAAAAATAAGAACCTTGTTTTTGGGTTCTTCATCCGAGTCATCCCTTGCCTCAGGGTCTTCGGGCTCTTCGCTTGCGGAGACAAAACCTGTTATCGGACATTGATAATTTTCTATATCAGCTGCGATTGTTAAATATTTCAGGGTTTGGTTGTTTAATGGACTTGACTGGTCTTCTAGTTTATTTATAACAACACCATTGTCTGGCGCCATTGGTTTGAACTCTACTGTCCAGTTACCTTCACTTCCCTCTTCCTGTGATCTAAACATTTCGACGCGTGTTATTGAGTTATCAGCATTCTCATCTGTTACTGCATAAAATTTGTTTGGGCCTAAAAAAATAGCTGCATTTACATCCTGCTCAAGCGTATCTGTTGTTGCAATCGACCTGATTTTCTTGAATTTGGTCTGTACACCTGCTTTTAAATCTAATGTTTGATAGCAAAAAAACAAAAGACTTATCATTAAAAACTTCCTATTCATCAGTCTCCTTCTTATGTGAATAAAAGTAAAGAGTGCTTTTTGTGTTTTGCTACTGTTGCGTACCTGAGTAATTTTAAATTATTTTCTGCTTTTGAGGAAGTTTTGGTGTAAAGATTTGCTTAATTATTTTTTTAACTTATCATTCTTCACGATCTTTTCTTTTGCGATCAACACTTTTAAGGTATTTTTTTCGTAAACGAATTGATTTTGGCGTGACTTCAATCAACTCATCATCATTAATCCAATCAAGAGATGTTTCAATTGTCATGGCGCGTGGAGGTTCCAATTTTATTGCGTCATCAGATCCCGATGCGCGCATGTTTGTTAGTTTTTTTCTTTTAGTTGGGTTTACATCAAGATCATTTTCTCTGCTATGTTCCCCAATAATCATCCCCTCATAGGTCGGATCTGTTGGTTTTACGAAGAGAATACCTCGTTCTTGTAGCGTATCTAATGCATAACCGGTTATTGTCCCCGCTTCCATTGAGACCATGGCACCTTTTGTTCTTCCTGCAATTGGACCTGCACACTCTTCATACCCAAGAAAATTGTGACTCAAAATTCCGGTTCCGCGTGTGTCTGTTAAAAATTGGCTTCTAAATCCGATAAGACCACGAGCAGGAATTTTAAATTCAAGACGAACTTTTCCGGCCCCGTGATGCAGCATGTTTTTAAGTAATGCTCGACGCTTACCAAGATTTTCCATTATTATACCTTGATACTCTTCATCGACGTCAATTATCAAAAATTCATACGGTTCACACTTTACGCCATCAATTGTTTTATAAATAACTTCCGGTGCCGAAAGTTGTACCTCAAAGCCTTCACGTCGCATTGTTTCGACAAGAATTGAGAGGTGTAGTTGTCCTCGGCCTGAAACCTTATAGGTATCTGCGGAATCCGTCTCTTCCACACGAAGCGCCAAGTTCGTTTTTAATTCTTTAAATAATCTGTCTCGAATATGGCGTGAAGTTAGGTAATTTCCTTCTTTTCCTCCAAATGGAGAATCATTGACCGAAAAATTAATCGAAAGCGTTGGTTCGTCAATCGCCACATAAGGACGTGGATTTGGTTTATCAACATCACACAAGGTAGTCCCGATCGTTATCTCTTCTTCAACTCCGGCAATTGCGATGATGTCTCCAAATTGAGCAGAATCAACCTCAATTTTTTTAATTCCTTCAAATTGGTAAAGCTTTATAACTTTTGTTGGCTGCCCAACATAGTTATCTTTGCATGCAATGACCTGTTTTGATAATTTAATTGTTCCACTAAATACTCTTCCGATTGCGATTCTACCTAAATAATCCGAATGATCGATATTTGTAATCAGAACAGAAAGGTCGTTAGTCTCCTGAGTTGGGACGGGAATTTGTTTTAAAATTGCATCAAAAAGAGGTGTAAGCGTTCCTTCATGTGGAGCATTAGGGTCTGAATTTACAAAACCTAAGCGTGACGAGCCATATAAAATCGGAAAATCCAGCTGGTCCTCACATGTAGCAAGGTCTAGGAAAAGATCGTGAATTTGATGCTCCACTCTTTCAACTTCTGCATCCTTACGATCTATTTTATTTATAAGCACGATGGGTTTTAGGTTAAGTTGCAGCGCTTTTTGTAGAACAAAACGAGTTCCGGGCAATGGGCCTTCCGCTGCGTCGACAAGTAACAAGAAGCCCTCAACCATTTGTAGCGTTCTTTCTACCTCACCTCCAAAATCCATGTGACCCGGAGTGTCAACAATGTTTATCTGAGCCTCCGAAAGCCTTATAGAGGTGTTTTTGGCAAGAATAGTAATTCCTCTTTCGCGTTCAATATCGCCCGAATCCATTACGCGTTCATTTTCTTGTAAATTTATATTTGCCATAGTTCCGGACTGCTTTAGCATCTGATCAACTAAGGTTGTCTTGCCATGGTCAACGTGGGCAATGATTGCTATGTTTCTTATATCAAGCCTCTGCTTAAAACTCATTTTTTTCCTATGATTTAACTAAAATTCCTAAACCCTCACCCATTCCAGATAAAAACAGATAATTTATCTAGAAACAGATAATTTATTGAGATAACAGTAAAATAATACCAAAACGGGGCAAACTTTGCAATGTGAAATAAAAAACCAAGAAGGTTAACATTTTTGTTAACCTTCTTGGTTTAAATTATCGAGCTTGTGCTTATCTATTTATGGCACAGAACGGCATCAAGGCCATTGTACGAGCCAATTTTATCTGTTTGGAAAGCATTCGTTGGTGATAAAAGCAGTTTCCCGAAATTCTGGAAGGGAGAATTTTATACCGCTCAGTTAGAAATCCCCTCAGTAAATTTACATTTTTGTAATCGATTAACTGCTCTTGATCAGGATTAGCGCAAAAGCGACAGTGCTTTTGTGATAAAAATGCGGCTTTCCTTACTTTCTTACTTAGCAGACGCGAGCTTATTTTTAATTTATATTTTGCCATGATTTATATCCTTTAACAGCTTAGGTATTGGCGTCTTCGTTTCCGGACGATCCGCCTTCAAAGTCGCTTTCTAGAAGCCCCTCCATTTTATGCTCTTTCACAAATTTGTCGACATTAGTTGTACGACCGGCATCGATAGGATCGGGTTTTATGTAGACAGCTGGGGCGCTAGGTGAAAGTTTAACCGAGGTGTATCGCATAATAAATTCATCACATTTGATTTTGATGAATGAATCCAGCTCTCTTACAAAATTTGTAACTCCTTTGCTGTCACCAATTTCATAACGAGCGAGGATATAAATACCATAGTCGTTTTTGTTGACAGGGTAAGCAAGGCGATATTTTCCCCACTTATCGAAAACTGTGAGTTTTCCGTTAACAGTTGCAAGCTGCTTGTCCAGATAATGCTCAATTGATGAGATTTCATCATCTGTGATCTCAGTGCTTGCTAAGAATAATGTTTCATAGCGTGACATAGGTTCTCCCGCTAAATTTAGGTTAAACATGTAATAAATACTAAGTTTCCAGGGAGATAACAACCCTTAAGGTTGAAAGTGGAACCCTTAAAAACATTTAAAAGAACTGAATTAAAGCTACCAAAAATACAGATTAATGCAATAAAAAGGAGTTTTGGGATCTAATTTTATTAGGGCTTGCATGATTAATTTGCATTTTGATAATGTTTTTTTGAAAAGTTTATGGAAAGGGTTGTTGTGAAGATTAAATATCTTATATTTTTATGCGTTTATCTTCCATTGTCTCCTACAGTTTTTATCACTCATGGGCTTGGTACCTATGGTATCTCTTATTATCAAGACAGTGCATACATTGATCTTATCAAGGAGACTGCAAAAGAGATGGGGCATGAGGTAGTCTGTATACCATGGCTTGATGACTCTCATCCAGATAGAGGTTTTGCAGGTATACTTCCACAGGAACGCATAAAATGTGCGGCTGGAATAGCAAAAGCAATTTTGAAAGAAATCAAAGAAGGGGAAAAGGTAATTTTAATCGGTCATGGGTATGGTGGACAGGTTATGGCATGTGCCTCAAGATTACTTAATCCCGAGAATCACACCTTAAAGGATATGTTTATTTATGAGCTGTTCTATGCAATAAAAAATTATGGTGATCAGGATCCGGCACGTACTCGTTCAATTTCTCCGGTAGCTCTTATCCAGGCAATTACTTGGGGATGGAAGATTTCCAAAACGGTTTTTGATGCTGTGGAGTCATCTAATCTAGTTAATCAAGGTTTAATCAAACTGATCAAGCAAAATTTATCGTTTAAATTTATTGAAGAGACAAAAAAGGCGTGGAATGATTCATTTAAAGACGTTCAAAATTATGCGAAAAAGCTGTTTAAAGATGGTTTCGACTGTAAAAACAGAGTTGCCATGATTTATACCGTTGGGACAGTTTTTGGTGGAGATAAAGCTTTTTTGCCTGATATGAGCGTTGTTGGGCACCATGTTAATTTTTACTCAGACGCAGATTCGATTGTTTCGTATGCTGGTGGGAGAGTCGCTCCCCAAAGTTCCCGTTCTACAAACATTAATGTTTTATTCGAGCCAACAAGGGCTTATAATCCAAACATTCTGAGTTTTTTGGCAATATACTTATGGCAAAATGGATTTTACGGATTCCCGAGGATTTAAAATTTAAAAAAGTTGGTGGCTTTGATAAATTCCTGTGGGGCAAGGGGGGTACGGTGATTTTTTATTTTGATAAAGACCCTATGTTTACTTCTGAGATGTTATCTGTTGCATGTGCTGAAGTATGACAGTATCTCCAGGTAAAATTGATAGGGCTTTTTCAAACATCTCCAAAGCCTCTTTTTGTTGACCCATTCTTGAAAGAATTAATCCCTTAGTATCAAGATAAAATGGGGAGTTTCGATCTGTTTGTAGAGCTTTATCCACAAATTCAAGTGCCTTATCAAGATTTTGATTTTTCTTTGCATAAAGATATGCCATCATATTATATACGGCAGGATAAACAACAGGGTGCTTTAGCGCTTGATGTAGAATGTTTTCCATATTTTTAAATTGATTTGTTAAGAAATAGATATATGCAACTTGGTATAAAACTTTTGATTTAAGGTCAAAATTCTTTGTTGTCGTAAAAATCTTTTTTAGACTGGTAATTCCATTTTTATAGTCTTTTTGGGCTACATAAAGATCTGCGAGTGCAGCTAATACTCCAACAGTTGCCTTATTTGAGCTGACAACATTTTTGAGTAGATCAATTATTTTTGCCGGTGAGATTCCTGATTTGTTTAATAATAAAAGTGTATGAATCACAGAATTATCATAAGGCTCTTTCATGAGCCAGTCGTGCATTATTTTTATTATCTGGTCATGATCCCTTATTGCAAGAAGGATCTCAATTTTTAACAATTTTGCGCGTATAAAATTAGGATTTTTTTCTATGCAAGTGTTAATCTCGGTTAAAGCTTTTTTGTAATTACCTGAATTAAATTCAATTAGAGCCAGGTCAAAAAAATACTCAGGGGTATTCCCCTTTAGTTGTTTAAGATATTTAACGGCTTCCGGCAATCTATTTTGTGAAAAAAGCAGTTGAATTACCTGTTTCTCAATCATCTCATCATGTCCAACAAGATTTAGTACATGCTGATATCCTTTAATTGCCTCATTTACCATACCAAATTGTTCTTGCAACATTGCTTTTAAAAGAAGTGCCTTATCAAAATTAGGGAATAGGGCAAGACTTGTTTCAATTTCCCGCATGGCAAGCTCTAAATTATTCATCTGCATATAAACTTTTGAGCGTAAGAAATGAAATAAAAAGTATCTTGACTTGAAAAATGGCTGCTGTAGGCATATTTGTAAATGTTCCAAACATTTACCCAATTGATTATTTTTGATCAATGAAACGGCAAAATAGTACGCAACCTGCTCATTATCCGGAAAATCATTTTGTAATTGAACAAAAATTTGCTCTGATTTGTCGTCTTGGTTCGCCATAAGAAGTGATTGCGCAACCAGAAGGTTAAATTCCAAATTTTTTGCGAAGTGTTTTTTTAGAGAATTCTCATTTTTCTGGTAAATTTTAACAATTTTTGCAATTTGCCCAAGGTCAAATAAAAATTTGAAATATCCCTCAAAGACAAAAACTGGGGGTTTTAATTTGAAAAGTTTTTTATAGGCATTCATTGTTTTTTTTGCATCTCCACATGAGTGGTAGAAATTAGCTTGCATATAAAGCTTGTAAACGCTTTCTTTTGAACTGTCTTGAGAGTCGGGTATCAAGGTAATTTCCGGCTTACTTTCTTGTGCGAAGTTTGTAAAACACCAAAAAATCATTAGCATGTAAATTTTAAATACTACTTTCACCTTGATTTTCCTTTCACATTTTCGCAACGAAGATAAAACTCATACATGATCTTGCGTAACTCATCGTCTGATAAACTGTTTAACACATTCTGTTCAAGTTTTGAAAGTTTTTTGCAAATAAGCTCTGATGAATTATCTTGACTACGTTTATTAGGTTTATCTTTTTGCTTTCGTGCTTTTAAATTAACTAATTTTATTCTGATGTTTTTTATTTTTTCTTGTCCAAGACAACTATTCACCTTTGCTTTGATTATAGACGAAAGGAGGTGCAGTTCTTGAGCCCATGCGGGATGTGTAACGCCAAGAAAAAGTATATCATCTTTAATTTTTTCAATTATAACTTTGGTTTTCAATTCTCCAATTATATTTTCCCAATTTCGAAAAAGGGTAATTTTCCACGCATGCTCTTGGGGGATTATGCTTAATAGGCAGTTTTTTATCAGATTGTTCACCGTTATACCTTTAAAAATAGTGTAGAAAATGCCATATAATTCTGTAGTATTTACACTTGTAGTTCAAGATTGGGCATAAATATGCTAAA
>CAZSLQ010000009.1:0-1169 GCA_964607885.1 uncultured Pseudomonadota bacterium | reverse complement strand
TTATATCCTTTGGAAATTTTGAAGGCCTGAACTATGATTAGTGATTTTTTGATACTTATGCCCCCAATAATTGTTATTTTAATGGCAATCATAACAAGAAATACACGTGTTTCTTTATTTATCGGAATTTTGTCTGCATCATTGATTTTAAATAATTTTTTGTTAGGTAAAACACTGAAAACCATAGGGATTAATTTTTTAGCGGCAATTGAATTTGAAAAAATTAAAAGTGTACAAACATTTTTTGCCTGTGAAAGAATTTTTATTCTTCTGTTTCTTTTAATGCTTGGAGTAATAATTACTTTATTACAACATTCCGGAAGCGCTTATGCCTATGGAAATTTTGTAATGTCCAGGCTAAGGTCTGTAAAAAATGTGGAGATATCTTCCTTGGTTTTATCCTTATTCTTTTTTATTGACGATTACTTTAGCAGCTTGACGGTTGGTTCTGTTATGCAGCCCATAACCGATCGTTTTGGGATTCCTCGTGTAAAATTAGCTTTTCTGGTAAATTCAGTTGCAGTTCCGTTGGCTATTCTTGTTCCCATTTCTAGCTGGGTAGCATATATTTTGGGTCAGCTAAGCCAAACCGGTGTTTCTACAGTTTCGGGACCATCAACCGTGATTGTCTGTGACCCATTTTTTTTATACCTAAAGTCTATTCCGTTTCTGTTTTATGCATTAATTGTTATTTTTTCGATCTGGTTTGTGACGTTAAAACGCTTTAAATTCGGCATTGTTGCCAAGCATGAAGAAATTGCTCTAAAAACAGGGAATATTTTTGGTGGAAAGAATCCATTAATTAGGAAGTCCAAAACGTTCAATGTTGACCCGACAGAAAGTAATTTTTGGGATTTTATGCTGCCGATTTCCTCCCTGATTTTGTTTACGGTTTTGGAAATTTTAATCAGTGGGGATTTTTTTATTTTTGGCGGTTCAAATGGGTTGATTCAGGCCCTATTAATGGCCAATATACCGGTTTCACTTTTCAAAAGTAGCGTGTGTACTATTATAATTGCAGCTGGATATTTTGTTTTTAGAAAAAAAATTCATGTTAAAGACCTAAGCTTAATCATAAGGGAAGGATTTAGCTTAATGGGTACTTCATTATTTCTTCTTATTCTAATCTGGACATTCGGTGCGATTTTAAAAAATGATCTTAACATTGG
>CAZSLQ010000008.1:30461-35435 GCA_964607885.1 uncultured Pseudomonadota bacterium | reverse complement strand
GCTCCTGCAGTTGAACCTACACCGGTCCCAGCTCCAACCCCTGCACCTGTAGTTGAACCTGCACCTGTCCCAGCGCCTACCCCAGCACCTACCCCTGCTCCTGCACCTGTAGTTGAACCTGCACCGGTCCCAGCGCCTACCCCTACGCCTGCTCCTGTAGTTGAACCTACCCCTGTTCCCGAAGCGATAGAAGGCATGGGGGAACTTCCTATGGAAGAAGCGCCCGGAATTGAAGAAATGGGAATGGAATAAGTTAAGCCTAGAAAGATATTGTTTGATAGTAAGTTATTGATATACTCTAAGAGTAAAGATTATATCAATAGGACATTTATGTTTTGTAAATACTATCAAGCAAAAGTTAATATCCCATATACCTGGTTTGTAACGGGTGTTCTTCGAAGTGAGGAACACCTTGTTTTTGAACGAACGCTCGCAGGTAGCTCTAATCAGATTATCGAATTTTTTGTTCCACAAGAGTCTGCAGAAAAATTTTTACAGATAATGCAGTATTTCATTGAACATGGTTACGTATACAATGTTGAAGAAAGAGAAAACAGATTAAAAGATTTTCATAAATAAGTCCCACCTGCATTGTTTTTTAAAGTTTATTCTCTATGGATTTTCGAAATTTAAAAATAAGTGGTAATAAAATAAAAACGAATTAGAATGATTTTTACGTTTTCTAACTTTTATAATTTATGAGGTTACATATGAACAAAGAGATTAAACACAAAAAATTATTAGATTGTATCGGAAATACCCCACTTGTAAAACTTGAGTTTGGAGTTAAGCCAACTTTTCTAGCAAAACTGGAGTTTTTAAGTCTGGGCGGAAGCGTAAAAGACAGACCTGCTTTTTTTATGATTAAACAGGCGGAGGAGAAGGGCCTTTTGAAGCCCGGAGGAACAATTGTAGAAGCTTCATCCGGCAATCAAGGCATTGCTCTTGCAATGCTAGGCGCATTAAAGGGCTATAAAGTCATCATAACTGTTCCAGACCGAACGGCAAAAGAAAAAATTGCAATTTTAAGAGCCTATGGAGCTGAAGTTTGTGTTTGCCCAAATACTGACGATTTACATGACCCACGAGGATATCACGCAAAAGCAGAGCAACTCTTGCATTCTATTCCTGGGGCATTTATGCCAAACCAGTACTTTAACAAGGCAAATCCATTGGCTCACTTCAAAACAACTGGACCGGAGATTTGGAAACAGACAAAAGGTACAGTTACACATGTAATTTTAGGAGCAGGTTCATGTGGAACCATCTCCGGAGTTGGGAAATATTTAAAGAAAAAAAATCCCAATATCAAGATTATAGGCGTTGATGCTGCAACATCCCTATACTCAAGTCCAAATCCTAAAGCCTACAATGCTGAGGGAATTGGAATTGACGTGATTAGTGATACGTTTGATCAATCGGTTGTTGATAAAATAATTCCAATTGCAGATGAGGATGCATTTTCAATGACTCGCAAGTTGGCTACTGAACATGGTCTCTTAGTTGGAATAAGCAGCGGAGCTGTTATGCATATAGCTCTTGAGTATTGTAAAAATCTGTCCGAGAATGATGTGGTTGTGGTCATTTTAGCTGATTCCGGTAAAAATTATTTGAGTAAGGTTTTTGCTACAAAGGCAACCGGTGCAATCGCGGAAAATAAGACTACAAGCGAAACGGAAAACACAGTACTATAAAAACTTGGAGATGCTGCGTTCATGTTAAAAAATTTTTTCAAATATCAATCTCTTGGAAACGATTTTATTCTTTTTGATTGGTACAAGAAGCCTGAAACCTATGTTGCAAAAACTCTTAACGATAAAGGATTTCGAGATTTTATTGCACAAATTTGCAAGCAACATTTTGGAATAGGTGCAGATGGAGTTTTGATATTAAAGGGAAATACCAGTGCAGGCGTTCCGGAGATGTTAATTTTCAACAAAGATGGATCATCTGCAGAAATTTGTCTGAATGGTTTGCGATGTGTAGCGCAGCATATCTTTTTAAACTATAATCCATCCGAACAATTTAAAATAAAAATTGGGCCTAAACTTATTGAATGCTTTGTGCAGCCCATAAAAAATGACACTAATACGGTGGATGTAAAAAATTTGGTTGGGAAAATTGATTATTACGGACCAAAAACAGTCTCAATATCAACAGAAAAAATTTCTGGGCATATTGCATCAGTAGGAAATCCGCACTTTATCGTGTTTAAAGAAAAAAGCTTGGACTGGCTAGGGGAATATGGAGGTGAAATTGAATGTCACAAAGAGTTTCCTAACAAAACTAATGTTGAGTTTGTATGGCTTGAAAAGGGTTCTTTTACCTATAAAAAGTTTGGCGCTGCAGTTTTTGAGCGTGGATGTGGCATAACTCTTGCTTGTAGCTCGGGTGCTGCTTGTATTGCAGGGGTTCTTTTTAAGCTCGGCCTGGTTGATAAAAATGAAAAATTCGAAATTATTATGCCCGGTGGTACCGTTTATTGCACTCTAGACAATTCAGAAAGTGTTACTTTATCTGCCCACTCAAATTTTGTTTTTAGCGGAGTCCTTGGGAAATAAACATTCACTGTAACAAACACATAGGCATAATATTATCAAAAAAATAACATTCATCCTCGGCAGGATTTCTAAATCCGGTTAAATCTAAAAAATTGGAAAAGTAATCGAATTCTTTTTGTGTAAAAAAAGCAGGCCCATCATAAGGCATGCTTAAAATACACTGTAAGGGAGATGTGCTAAAAAATGAAATAATTCTGCCCCCGTCCGAAGACATTTTAATCTTAGCACTACACCCTTCGGGCTTTGCAGATGGATCAAGTCGATTATTTATATACTCAATCAGGATTGGAGAGAAAAAAGATAAATGGTTCACCTCTTCATAAAAAAGAAGTTGCCATAACTTATCATGGTAAGTTAAAAAGATGTGTCCCGGTTTATGTAAGTCGGGAATTTTGTCAATAAAGTGAGAAGGTTGTATTTCAAAGCAATACTCTTTTGAACACATGCTACATCTGTTGGAATAAAGACGTCTTATTTGATCGATATTCCAAAGAATTGAGCCGGGATTTTGGTTGGACCTGTGTCCCCAATGATACTGATCGCGCAAATCATAAAAATAACCTGCGTAGCATCCATTGCAGGAGTGCATTTTACAAAAAACTGCACCGGTAATAATTGATGGATTTTGTTGCATGCAGTAAAAATTTGAAAAACATGTAACAACTGCTATGAACAGAAGAAATAATTTTTTTAGACTCATAAAATCCTTTTATTTAAAACCAAATAAAATAAGCTAAAATCTACATGCGCTATTTAAAATGTCAATTTCTTGACTAAAGACAAATTTAAAGTAAGCTCAAAGCTTAATTGAAAGCTATTTTTATTTGCTTTATATTTTGGATGCAAAATGATCCTAAGACCATTAAAAAATTTATTGTTTTTGCTGTTTTTAATGCCATCAATATTATTAGCCACACACACTGGAAATCGATATTTTTTATTTCTGGAAAAGCCTGAAAATTATATTACAAAAGGCCGATCATTTATCGATGTTTCGGCGTTTTACTCTGTTGCTTCCACTGCATACAAGCGCTATGGAGGAACGTGTGGTATTCCTGAATTATATGGCTTTTACGACCTAAAGGATGTAATTACAAGCTTACAAGAAGTGATGCCCAATGCCGACCCAATTTATGAGGTTACAGGTTCGCACTATCTTGATGGTAAATCACTGCCCTTCCATGTTACGGGAAAAATAGATACTGCTGGTTTAATTCTATCGTACGAACAAAATTTAAGGAAATCGGATTTTTTAAATATATCATGTGGGGTTTGGGTTCCTGTAATGAATTCTGATGTAATAAGCAGATTTGAATTTAGAAGAAATGTTTTCCAGGATAGATATAGACCATTAAATGATTTTGAAACATCACAAATTGACGAGATTAGAAGAATAACGCACAAAGAAATTGGTCTTAAAGGTACTAATAAAAGTCGTGGCGGATTTGGTGATATTGATATTCACTTGCGAGGCGATTTGTATTTCGATCACGTATTAATGATGCGTAGTATTGACCTGAATTTGCAAGGAGGAATTGTTATCCCATCCGGAGAAAAAATGGATTCTGCTTATCCTGCAACAATCCCTTTTATGAATGATGGACATTGGGGTATGTACATTGATTTTATTCCTGAGTTTGAGTTAAAACAGGACTTAAAATTTGGAGTAATCTTGGGAGGATTGTTTCAATTTAGTGACACGCAAGTTCGACGCCTTGCAGTTGGCAAAGAACCAACTATTTATAGCGCAATATCAGGCAAAGTTGATATTGATCCTGGATCGACTTTTAAATTTTCTCCTTACCTAACGCTTGAAAATCTTACGGATGGTGTACATATTCAGCTTCGCTACACCTACCTTAGACACTCTATGGACAAGTGGACTGATAAACGCGATTGCAAATCAATCCTAAGCTATCTTGATACAACTCCCCACGCCGGATTAACTCAAGAAGAGTTGCAAGGAAATCTCTGCTTCAAACAACAATTATCAAAATGGAGAGCTCATTATTTTACGATTCAAGCAGTTTACGATTCTAAGTTGGCGTTAAAAAATTGGTTTATGGAACCTAAAATTTACGCAACTTATGATTTACCAATTAACGGAAATGGTTTTTGTAAAACGCACCAGGTAACGATTGGTGCACAGTTTTTCTTTTAAAATTAAGGTGCAATTTTATGAAGTTTTGGCCAGCAACCAAGCTATTCAGTTTTTTCTCAAATGATATGGCAATTGATTTGGGAACAGCAAATACGGTAATTTATGTAAAAAATCGTGGCATAGTCCTTAACCAGCCGACGGTTGTCGCGGTTAAGTCAACAAGCAGTGAAGTTTTGGCAGCGGGAGATAAGGCTAAATCAATGCTTGGTAAAACACCCGAAAGCATTATTGCCAGCAGACCGATGAAAGATG
>CAZSLQ010000008.1:28082-30451 GCA_964607885.1 uncultured Pseudomonadota bacterium | reverse complement strand
TAACCGAAAGTATGTTGCGTTATTTTATAAGTGATGTCCATAATAATCGCCGTACACTGGTTAGGCCGCGAATGATAATTGGTGTGCCATCCGGAATAACCCAGGTTGAAAAAAGAGCAATTGAAGATTCCGCAAAACAGGCAGGAGCTAGAGAAGTTTATACAATAATGGAACCTATGGCTGCAGCTATTGGATCAGGTCTTCCAGTTAATGAACCAACTGGAAACATGATAGTTGATATAGGAGGAGGAACAACAGAAGTTGCGATCATCTCATTAAAAGATATTGTTTACTGTAAATCTGTCAGAGTCGGTGGCGATGAGATGGTTCAGGCAATTGTTCAATATGTTAAGAAAAAATATAATCTGCTCATTGGTGAGAAAACAGCTGAAGACATCAAAATAAAAATTGGTACAACAATGTTAACTGAAGAATCAAAGCAGATGGAGGTTAAGGGGCGAGACTTGATCACCGGTGTTCCAAAGACAACAATTTTGACCGCGGCAGAAACATTTGAAGCTCTAACTGAGCCTATTTCCATAATAGTGGATGCAGTTCGATCTGCGCTTGAAAATACTCCGCCAGAGTTATCTTCTGATCTGGTTGATAGAGGAATTATGCTTTCTGGAGGTGGATCTCAACTTAGAAATCTTGATATTTTACTTTCCAAGGAAACGGGACTCCCTGTAAAAGTGGCAGAAAATCCGCTCTTGTGTGTAGTCATGGGTGCGGGCAAGATATTAGATGAACTTGATAGTTTTAAAGAAGCATTAATGAGGTAACTTTTTTTCACCCTCTTTTGTCTTTATATATGACTCTACAAAAGACAGGTGTTTTATTTGTTCATCGCAACCGAACAAGTATCTTGAGCAACTAACGGATATATTTTGCTTAACATTTTTAATATAGCGCTTGATGCTGTTAATTTGCATTTCAAGATAATCCATTAGATTATCAGGTGCATTTACCGGAACAACAATTTTTTCAACGGGTGGCTTCTCTTCCGAAACAAAAATGTAATAGTATCCGATTTCATTGTTTAATTCGTTGAGAATATCATCAAGCAATTTGATAAAAACACTTGCACTTTTTTCAGTTTTTTCAAATTCATCATTATCCAAACGAACTTTTTTTGTTTCAGTAAGTGCAGTAATTTTTTCTTTGATTAATTGTCTTTTATTTAATAAAGATTCTCTTTTAATTAAAATTTCTTGTCGTACTTGTAGAAGAGATCCAATTACATTAGTTAATTTATTTTTTAAATTTTGAGAAATAGGTGTTAGAGGAATAAATTTTTGAGTTTTTGGGTCAATTTTGACTTCCTTTGTAGAAGTATTCTCGTTTTGGGTATTTTCAACACCTGAATTATTATTTGGTTCCATAATATTCCTGAATGCGTTTAGTATAATTTTTTAGATTCTCACATATTAATTAGTATAACAGGAGTTTGATTTTAGTACCACTTTAAGCTATCTAAATTTATACAAAAATGATTTTATTTCAAATTAGAATTTTTTAAATATCCTTGCTTTCTTGCAGGGCTTTGGTATCATCCAAGGAAATGGAATTATAAAATCGAGTTAAAGGATATAGGTGTAAGAGTGGTGAACCCTGTTATTGTATTAGTAGGTACAAGACCGGAAGCATTAAAACTACTCCTTTTGTACAATAGGTTAAAAGCTGAAGGGGTGCCGTCTGTGCTTTGTTCAACCCAACAGCATTCGGATTTACTCGATCAAGTTTTTACCCTTTTTAATGTGCAACCAGATATCTCCCTTGATGTCATGAAGTTTAACCAAGATCTGTTTGGAATCACCACAGCAGTTTTGAGTAAAATTAAAGATGTTTTAATCAGACTTAACCCCAGGTTACTAATTGTGCAGGGAGACACAACATCCGCTTTTTCTGCAGCATTATCTGCTTTTTATTTAAAAATTCCTGTAGCACATGTTGAGGCCGGGTTGAGAAGTGGAGAGATAAATACCCCATATCCGGAGGAGTTTAATAGGGTAATGATTTCAAAAATTGCTGCCTATCATTTTGCTCCGACCCCTTTGAATTGTGCAAATTTACTTCAAGAAGGTGTTTCAAGAGAGAAAATATTTTGCACCGGCAACACAATTGTTGACACATTATTTTGGATTAAGAATAAAATTTTATCCGGAGAACTTAAGATAAGTGATAGTTTAGTTGAAAAAATAGATAGGCGACTAAAAGCTAATCAGAAAATAGTTTTATTTACCACACATCGCAGAGAGTCATTTGGAGATGGGCTTTCAAAAATATTTAACTCTATTGGACGTTTTGTAAATAATAATAAATCGATAGCCATATTTTATGTATTACACCCTAATCCTAATGTAATTAGT
>CAZSLQ010000008.1:11387-28072 GCA_964607885.1 uncultured Pseudomonadota bacterium | reverse complement strand
GCCTTTGAAAAATCAGGATTGGGAAATATTAAAAACATTGAGGTTCTTAATCCCCTAAATTATGTGGATTTGGTGCATCTTTTATCCTGCTCTTCTTTTGTTGTGACTGATTCAGGTGGGATTCAAGAAGAAGCTATGAGCCTCGGAAAAAGAGTGCTTATTCTACGTGATGTTACTGAACGTATTGAAGGCTTATGGGCGGGATTAGGAAAATTGGCAGGTACGGATGAAAATTTAATTTATGAGGGATTGAGTGTTTTTTGCTCCAGCGAGGTAAATAATGAAAAAAATGAAATTTTTGGCAATGGAAGTGCCGTGGAGAGGATAATTCAAATTTTGAAAATAAAAATGTATCCAAGTACAATGGAAAAGCGGTTTGAAAAAATCGGGTAAACTTATGGGGAGGATAAATGAAACGTATTTCAGTTATCGGAATGGGTTATATTGGGTTGCCAACTGCTATTCTCGTAGCTCAATCTGAGTATGAGGTTTTTGGGTTTGATATTGATTTGGAAAAAATCAATATGATTAACAAGGGCCAAATTAATGTCACAGAACCTGGAATGAATGACCAATTATTGACGGTTCTTCGAAAAGGTACATTTAAGGCATACAAAGATTTACAATATGCCGAGTGTTTTGTTATTACAGTTCAAACACCGGTTCTGGAAAATAAACTTGCAGACCTAAGTTACGTATTCGCAGCCGGGGAACATGTAGCAAAGAGATTAATGCCTGGAAATCTGGTAATACTTGAGTCAACTGTTCCAGTTGGTACAACAGAAAAACTTGCTATGCAACTTGCAGAGATTTCCGGATTAAAAATGGGACAGGACTTTTTCGTTTCGCATTGTCCCGAACGTGTTGTCCCTGGAAAAATATTTAAAGAATTGGTTGAAAATGATCGCGTGATTGGTGGAATGTGTAGCAAATCATGCGAATTATCAAGACGTTTTTATTCCAAATTTGTTAAAGGTGTCTTGCATGTAACAGATGATAAAACAGCTGAGATGGTAAAATTAGTAGAAAATAGCTGTCGAGATGTTCAAATTGCATTTGCAAACCAGGTAGCAGCCATGTCAGAAAGGGCAGGGGTAAACCCTTTTCAGGTTATCGAATTTGCAAATAAACATCCTAGGGTGAAAATACTATCCCCTGGTGTTGGAGTCGGCGGGCACTGTGTTGCAGTCGATCCTTATTTTTTGATTGAGGGTTTTCCCGATCAAACATCTCTTTTAAAAACAGCAAGACAGATAAATAATGAAAAAACCAATCAAGTTCGAGATAGAATTTTTAGACACATTGAACAGCTTAAAAACCGCGGAATCGAAAAACCAAGGGTGTGCATACTGGGCATAACATTCAAGCCAAATGTTGATGATATTCGCGAATCCCCCGCTCTAAAAATTGTAATGGAATTAAATCAAGAAAAAGATTCTATTGATTTATCTATATTTGATCCGTACGCACGTGCGGAAGAAACTTACAAACTCGGAATTCCGATGAAATATGATCTGATACAATGCATTACAGATGCAGACATCGTTGCCGTTTTGGTGAAACACAAAGAGTTTGAAAAACTTCCGGCAAGTATTTTTGAAGGCAAAAGATTTGTTGATCCTTGTGGTTTTAAATATGATCTACAGGTAAAAAAATCCAAGGCCATTTTAAATGGATCAACTCGAATTAAAAGCGTACTTGAACAATTTGGATTTTGATAAATTATGAAACAGGTTTTTTTAAAAAAGGGACAAGTACATCTTTATGATACTGATGTTCCTTTGGTTGACCCAAATAGCGTACTGGTGAAAGTAGGATACTCATTTATTAGTAGTGGAACCGAGTTTGCAACAATAACATCCTCAGGTAAATCAATTTTTGAAAGAGTTTATTCAAATTTGAATCAAAATGTCCAGAAAGTTTCAGGCGCGCTAAAAGAGAATGGGATTGCTGCAACTATAGCTTTGATTAATGAAAAAATAGAACAGGTAATGCCTTTGGGATACTCGTGCTCTGGGCAAATTGTTTCGGTTGGTAAAAATGTGGAAAACTTTTTTATTGGAGACTACGTTGCCTGCGCCGGTGCAGGTTATGCCAATCATGCTAATTTTGTATCTGTACCCAAAAATCTGGTCGTAAAAATCTATAAACCCGAGATGTTAAAGCAAGTTAGCCTTACTACTATTGGGGCTATTGCATTACAGGGAGTTCGTCGTGCCAATCTGGAATTAGGGCAAAAAGTTTGCGTAATTGGTCTTGGATTAATAGGACAACTCACAATCCAGCTAGCAAAACTTTCAGGATGCAAGGTTTTTGGAATCGATGTTCAAGATAGTCGATTAAAAATTGCACAAGAAATCGGCGCGGATAGCCTTTTTAACCCACTAAATTGCAATATATCAAAAGAAATTGAATGGGCAACCTCACAACGCGGTGTCGACAGCACAATTATTACTGCCGCCGGTAAGGATGGACAAATAATCCAACAGGCGATGTATATAACCCGACGTAAAGGCAAAGTTGTTCTCATTGGAGACGTTAAAATAGACTTTGATCGAGATCCTTTTTATTCTAAAGAGATAGATTTTTTAATATCATGCTCCTATGGTCCGGGACGATATGATGACTCTTATGAAAAGCAAGGTATAGACTATCCTTATGATTATATTCGTTGGACCGAAAATAGAAATATGGGGTTGTTTGCTCAATTGATTCAGGAAAAAAAGATTTTAATTGATCCGCTTATTTCACAAGAGTTTGATTTAAAAAATGTTGAAGCTGCATATGATTCGTTAAAGACAAAATCTTCTTTAGGAATAATACTTTCGTATAAAGAAAACTTCCAAGATGAACATAACGATAAACCTCACTTTGAATCCAGCAATTTTAAAAAGTTTACCCCAACCAGTATTATAACAACGGGATTTATCGGGGTAGGCGGTTTTTGTAAAATAAAACTTCTTCCAATCATCTCAAAACTAAAAAATGTTAAATTTGATTTTATGGTTGATGCAAATCCCACAACTTTAATTAACATCTCAAACCAATACAAAACTAAGAAAACCTCAAATAATTATAAAAAATTATTAGAGGCAGATAGATGTAATGCCGTCATAATTGCCACCCCACATTACCTACATGCAGACCAAGCAATTGATTGCATGATGGCGGGCAAAGCAGTTTTTGTAGAAAAACCCGCTGCGGTAAATTTTGATCAACTTAAAAGATTAAAAAATTTTCTGAATCAAAATAAAGATGTTTTATATTGTGTTGATTTTAATCGTTCATTTTCTCCATTTATTAAAAAAATTAAAGACGTGGTTAAGAACCGTAACAACCCAATGATTATACAATACCGTATGAATGCCGGACTAATACCAAAAGATCATTGGATTAATTCATCTGAAAACGGTGGCCGCATCATAGGTGAAGCCTGTCATATTTTTGAACTTTTTTGCTTTCTAACCGACGCACAACCCGTATCCATATCAGCTCAATCAATAAATTCGGGTAATAATGAAATAAAATCTGTAGATAATTTTTTTGCTCAACTTTCTATGAGTGATGGATCATGTTGTTCCCTACTCTATACATCCTTGGGCAATACAGAATCCGGCAAAGAGCGAATGGAAATTTTCTTTGACGGAAAAACAATTACTATGAACGATTTCTATGAACTTCAAGGGTTTGGTTTATCTAAAAACTTTGATACTCATAGTAAAAAACAAGACAAGGGACATGAGACTTTATTACAGGAGTTTTTTACAACAGCTCAAACACCAGTAATTCGGCCCCCAATTCCATACGAAAGAGTCTTACTTGCCACAGAAATAAGCCTACAGATTGACGAACTGGTAAGAGGTGGAGGTAATTTGTGCCTCTCATATAAAAATTTTAATACTTAATCATTAAAATAACACGTAGAGTTGTTTCTAAGTACCAAACTTCTAAGAGCGTACTGGCTGGTGGGATTAATATTAAAGTGGAATCTAACCTCTATGCCATCAATTATTGCATCCCTTGAAATATCAAGCATACCTGCATCATTAAAAAATTCCCACCTAAATGGTTCATCACTTTCTACACTACGAGAAAACATCATGCCAGGATCCTCGATAATCAGAAAATAATCCTGCCCAAGTGAATCAATCATCCTTCGCACATCATCGATTGTTAAACATCGTTTAATGGAACCATTTTCTTCATCCACAAACCACCTTTGAGTATTTTCTGTTGCATATACCGGTTTAATTTGAATTAAAGCAAATAAGAACATAATCTTAAATAATGTTTTCACAGATATCCTTTTTATTTAACGACAAAACTAATCAGCCTATCTTGAACATAAACAACTTTGACTATCTGTTTTCCATCTAACCATTTTTCAATAATTTTCTTGGCCGTAGGCTCAACAACATCTTGGGTCAAGCCTTTTTGCATCAAAACAGTTCCGCGAAGTTTGCCGTTGACCTGAATTACAATCTCAGCCTCTTTCTCTGCAGCTAATGCTGCATCATAACTTGGCCACACACAATGTTCGAGTTGTTTCCCTATTAATTTCTCAATTAACTCGCTTGAAAAATGTGGAACCATAACAGATATTGATACTAAAAACTGCTCAAGCATTATGGGATCAAATTTATACCGATTTTCGGTCAACTCGTTAAGATACTCCATAATTGAAGCTACTGCGGTATTTACCTTAAAATCATCCAAACGTTCTTGATATTTTTTCAAAAATATATGGAATGCTCGCCTGGACTTTTCATCTGTAATTTGTGAAATATTCTCTTTATTTGTTAAGTACGACCAAAGACGATTTAAAAATGCACGAACACCCTTTATAGAATCTGTCTGCCACTCACAATCAAGCTCCGGAGGCCCCATAAATAACTCATACATTCTTAGTGTATCGGTCCCCATATCTTCAATAATCTCATCAGGTGTAACAACATTACCCTTTGATTTTGACATCTTCTCAACTCGTCCGGTAATTGAAGATTTCATACAAACCATTCCTTGATTGAATAGCTTTTGAAATGGCTCATCAAAATCAAGGTATCCAGCATCATGCAAAACTTTAACATAAAATCGTGAATACAACAGATGTAAAACCGCATGTTCAATGCCACCCACATAAAGGTCTACAGGCATCCAGTATTTTACGTCTTGAGGATTAAACGCATAATTTTTATCATTTGGACTTGTGTAACGCAAGAAATACCAACAAGAACCCGCCCATTGCGGCATAGTGTTTGTTTCGCGTTTGGCAGATTCTCCACATTTTGGACACTTTATATTTACCCATTCATCAATCCCAGCAAGTGGTGATTCTCCCGTACCCGTTGGTTGATATTTCTCAACCTCAGGAAGTAGAACCGGTAGTTGATCTTCAGGAACGGCAACTACCCCGCATTTTTTGCAATGAATAAGAGGGATAGGTTCACCCCAATATCGCTGACGTGAAAAAATCCAATCACGAAGTTTATATGTAACGTGCTCTTCAGCTTTATTCTCTTTTAAAAGAAGATTTACTATCTGTTTTCCAGCATTTTTGTTATCCAAACCATTAAACTGCCCGCTGTTTACAAGTACCCCATCAGATTCAAATGCTTTGTCCTCATCATAACAACCTTTAGCACCGGAAGATGGTTTTATAACCTCTCTTATTGGCAGATTAAATTTTTTAGCAAAATCAAAATCTCTTTGATCATGTGCCGGCACGGCCATTATAATTCCCGTGCCATAATGCTTAAGAACATAACTGGAAAGATACACAGGTAATTTTTCTTGATTAATCGGGTTGATTGCATAACACCCTGTAAAAACACCCGTCTTATCTTTCGTATCGGCGGTACGCTCAAGCTCACTTAGTTTGGCAACTTCATTTTGATAGGACCTAACCTCATTTAAGCGTTCACCATCTGTAATCTTATCAACCAATTCATGATCCGGAGCCATTACTAAAAATGTTGCGCCAAATAAAGTATCGGCTCTTGTTGTGAAAACAACCAGATCTATATTTTTATCGGTTTTAAAAGAAACTTTTGCTCCCACACTTTTACCTATCCAGTTCACCTGCATAAGTTTTACTTTTTCCGGCCAGTCTAATTTATCAAGCCCTGAAATCAATCTCTCTGCATATTTTGTTATTTTCAAAACCCACTGTCTGATAGGTTTTTGATAAGTTTGAGAACCGCATCGTTCACAAACTCCTCCAATAACCTCTTCATTTGCAAGTCCGGTTAAGCAGGTTGGGCACCAGTTGATTGGCATATTTTCTTCATAGGCCAATCCCATTTTAAACATCTGTAAGAAAATCCATTGAGTCCATTTGTAATAATTAGGATCGGTAGTATTTACTTCCCTATCCCAATCATATATTGCACCTATTTTGTCCAGTTGTTTTTTAAAATGATCAACATTTTGTTTTGTACTAACCGCTGGATGAATTCCCTGTTTAATTGCATAATTTTCTGCAGGAAGACCGAATGCATCCCATCCCATAGGATGTAAAACGTTGTAGCCCTGTAACCATTTTATTCGAGCGTAAACATCAGAAAACACATAACCTTTCCAATGTCCAACATGCAAACCTGCGCCTGAGGGGTAAGGAAACATATCAAGACAATAAAACTTTTTTTCTGAGTAACTGTTTCTTGTTTTAAAGTATGGATTTAACTTCCAGTATGCACGCCATTTTTCTTCAACCGATTTAAAATCGTAACTCATATAAATCCTTAAAAGTTTATTTTCAGTAGGTTAACACAAATTAGAATATTTTAAAAATAAACCATTTCCACTGGAAAACGCTATTCGATACATAAATAATTTACAAATAATAAATTTATTGACTTATTTTGTTTCAACATTATAACATAACAATAGAGGCAATATCTTCTATTTTAACTACTGGCACGAATGTTTCATTTTTAAGGGGGGAGTGTACCATGGAAACAAGGGGATTCAGCAATTTTTACGACTGCTTAAAAAAATATTCACTATTAGTTATTTTTTCATTTAGTTCTTTTAATATTTTCGCATCTCCTGCAGAATGGACAATACTTGTGTATGTTCAAGCAAATAACAATCTAAAAAACTTTGCTCAACACAATTTTTCCGATATGACCACAATCGGATCCAATAAAAATCTAAATATACTTGTTCAAACCTATATTCCCCAAATTAACGGAACATCGAGATACAAAATTGAAAAAGGGAAAATGGTTTTAGATACACACATAAATACAAACAGCGATGGAACCAAACCAAGTGATTTGGTAGACTCTATGAATTGGGCTATTAAAAAATATCCTGCAAAAAAATATGCCCTCATTCTCTGGAACCATGGAATCGGAATTTTGGACCCAGTTTGGGAAAATAAAAATCCTTTCAACTGCACAAAAAAATTTCATATCGACCCCAAAATTTTAAATGCAACACCAAGAATTCAAATAAACGGACTAACAAGATCCGGTAGTTCGTCCTCCAAGAAAAAGCTTGAAAAGTATTTACTTAAAGGCATTCTCTTTAATGAGCAAACAAGAAATTACATGTCGAATGAGGATTTAGCAAATGCATTAAACGAAATAAAAACAGTTCTGCTAAAAAATAACAAGATCGATATACTTGGAATGGATGCCTGTTTAATGGCCATGGTTGAGGTTGGATATCAAACCAGACAATTTGCTCACTATCTTGTTGCATCAGAAGAAGCGGAGCTTGCACATGGATGGGATTATGCCGCATTGTGTGAAATTTTGAGCAAAAACCTATCTCCTGCACAAGTAGCACAAAACATTGTTCTCGCCTATGAGTTATGCTATAAAAATAAAATTCAATTCTATACACAATCAGCTATCGATTTAACACACATGGATGAATTAAAAAAATCTATTGATGAACTTGCATGTAATATAATTCTGTGTAAAAACACTGATACACATTTAACCAATAATCTATTAAAAAAGGCAAGATATACATGCCTTCAATTTAGTGCATCGAGCTACATTGACCTACACTCATTCTGTTCGGAATTTCTTAATCACATTAATACAATAAAAAATAATAAACAGATAAATACAAAAGAATTTGAATCTTTAAAAAATTCTCTAAAAAAAATAAATTTCGGAATAGAACAGGCGGTTATAGCCTGCGCCGCCGGAAAACAATTCGCAAAAGTCAAGGGACTTTCCATTTACTTCCCAACTCATGGGATTGAACATTCTTATCTACAGACTGAATTCGGCAAAAAATCTGCATGGACAGATTTGATAATAAGCAATATCAAAAATAATTGATTTTGCCTCCTCAACTTTTTTAATATATATAAAATTATATTTTTAAAAAAAGGAGTTGGGGATGTACATATTCAGACGCTTAGTTTTACTTTATCTACTGTGCAACGGTTTTTTCATTTCACAAATTCATGCAATCGCAGAGTGGACCGTTTTGGTCTATATTCAGGCAGACAATAACCTCTCTCCTTTTGCAGAATACAATATCAGAGATATGCAAAGTGGAATATATGTAAATTCATCTAGAGTAAACATACTTGTTCAATGGGACCAACCCAGAAATAATCGAACCTGGAGATATAGAATCGTAAAAAATGGAAGAATAGAGGATGAATCATTAACGCAAGAGATGGGATTTTATCCTGCCGCTGAATTGGTTAACAGCGCTGATTGGATAAGAAGAAAATACCCGGCAAAAAAATATGCCTGGATTTTGTGGAATCATGGAAATGGGATAATAGACAGTAGATCAATAAATGTAATGCCACATCTATCACCGGAGAACGGTTGGATTGATATTCCTGGACTGGAAAGACACGATTCTGGTTTATCCGAAATACAAGACAATCCTGATCGCGGAGTGCTTTACGATTTCACACAAAACACATACTTAACCAATCAAGAATTAACACGTGCCTTTACACAAATAAAATATATTTTAGGAAAAAAAGTAGACATGATTGGTTTTGATGCCTGCATGATGCAAATGGTCGAAACCGCCTATCAATTAAAGGGCTTAACCAATGTAATTGTGGGATCAGAACAGACAGAGCCGGGGTATGGGTGGTCATACTCAGGTTTTATCAAGCCATTAACCACCTCTCCTACTACATTTAATGCAAAAAATCTCGGAGCATCCATTGTAAAATCTTATGGTATTTTTTATAAAAACATTGGAGAATCGGACTACACTCAATCGGCTTTTAATATGTACTACATGGACGCTTTGAAAAAAAATATTGATGCAATGATTTTGAAAACAATGGAATGTAAAAAATACAAATCAACACAGATTAAAAATGCAATCGTGGCAGCACGGTTGAACTCAGAAAATTTCTATATCTCAGGTTATATAGACCTTTTCTCATTCTATCAAAAACTTTATACCCAAATATCAAACATTCGCAAAAAAATAACTACGCCAAACAGTTATACCAAATCACTCGATTCTTTAAAATACACACTCGCACAAGGAATGACTTTAATTGACAAATCTATAATCGCAAACTCAAAAGGATATTATAATAGGGGAGCCCGCGGAATCTCAATTTATTATCCAAACCCAATGGCCTACGCCTCAAGTATACACTCTTCATACCCTCTAACGCTTTTTGCAAAACAGTCACGATGGCTGCAATTTATAAAAGATAACAGAACGCGATAACTACTCTTTAATAAACTTCCAGTAAATAAAGTCTCGACCACTTGTTTTATCACCATAAAGAGGCAGAACATCCACATCATCGGGTTTATCGAATTTTTGCAACATTAATGACTTATTCAAAAAAGGGTAAAAGAAATACTCATCCAACTGGATGTGATGAAACATCATCCACGCATAGTTAGCAAACTGTGGTTTTGGGATTCTCCCAAACTACCAAAAAAATCTTGCTTCAAACTCTCTCCGGATTGGCAAAGTAATTTTGTAAACTCTATCGTGAATACACTCCCCTCACGTATATCTCTTAGGACCATTAATCTAAATCCCCTTGGATCCCGAGAATCCGGAATGTATTTTAAAAATTTCTCACTTTCGGCTCCAACATTTCTAATTTTGCCTTTAAAAATTTCAACTCCTGAACGCGAAGCTGCACTGACAAATGCAAAATAAACTACAACCCAAAAAATCAATTTAAGAAAAACAATTTTAAACTGTTTAACCATTTTATTATCCCTCTTAAATACACCCTTAAAAAAGCGTTTTTGTGGGTGTTTTTTATTTATTTTCAATCCTTCAAATATATTATAGCATTATTGTTTTAATAATTTCAAATATTTAATATACATTTAAAATGTATTTTTCTACCAAAAAATACTGTTTTTTGGTAGCTTATGGCATAATTAGCGAATATTTTGATAAAAACTGTTAGGAGTCCGGATGGAAATCCCAAAAATTACACCTCCCACCCCAAAAAACTTAAAATTTGATGAAAAAATTTTAGTTGTTAACCGAAGCAAAATTTTAGATGATGAAAACCTATTTTCCGGTTTTCTTCCGGTAAATAATTTCAACCAATATCTTGAAATTATAAATTCGCAAAAAAAATTCATTTGGCGCTCACAAGCCGAAACCGACCCTACCTACAAACAGATTATCCCTTATTTAATTTTCACATTTCAAAACAATTTTTTTTTAATGCAGAGAAAAAGCACAGCAAGCGAATCGAGATTAAAAAACAGATATACACTTGGAATTGGCGGACATATAAGAGAAGAAGACATCAAACAAAATAATATCTTTGATTGGGCAAAAAGAGAATTCACAGAGGAAGTAGATTACCATGGAAATCTCACTATAAAACCCCTAGGTCTTGTAAATGATGAAAGCAATGAAGTTGGAACGGTTCATTTAGGTTTTATTTTTTTACTGAACGGAGATTCAGGAGATATTAAAATCAAATCAGAATTAAAAAATGGTTACCTAGCAACACTACAAGAATGCGAAACACTTTACTCTGAAATGGAAAACTGGAGCCAGCTTTCATTAAGTTATTTAAAAACGCTTAAATTGTAACCTTCACTTTTTTTGGGAGAAAGCATGTCAACTAAAGAAAAAATACTAGAATTAAAACACTATGCATTAAATCTTCGTATCGATTCAGTTCGCGCAACAACTGAAAGCAAATCCGGACACCCCACATCATGTCTTTCATCGGCGGACATAGTCTCAACAATATTCTTCAACTTTCTTAGATATGATACTAAAAATCCTAAAAATCCAAATAATGACAGATTTATCCTGTCAAAAGGACATGCAGCACCAATTCTATATTCAGCATGGAAACAACTTGGTGTTATAAGTGATGAAGAACTGATGACTCTGCGTTCATACACCTCACCACTTGAAGGACATCCAACCCCACGTTTTCCATATAATGAAGCTGCCACAGGATCACTAGGCCAAGGATTATCGGTAGGTCTTGGGATGGCATTTGCTGCGAAAATGGATCACTTAAATTACAAGACATATGTTTTGATTGGTGATGGTGAAATTACCGAGGGATCAGTCTGGGAAGCTTGCGAACTTGCATCATATTACAAAGTTGACAATTTAATTGGTATCATTGACTGTAACCGCTTGGGACAAACTGGACCAACAATGATTGAGTATCAAACTCAAAAATATATCAAAAAATTCCAATCTTTTGGTTGGAATGCCCTAGAAATTGACGGGCACGATATCGTCCAAATTATCGATGCAATTAAAACTGCCCACCAAACAAAAAATCAACCAACTATGATCGTTGCTAAAACGGTTAAGGGATATGGTCTTGATGGTATTGCAAACGAAATCGGATGGCATGGGAAACCGTTAAAAAAAGAGTCTTTAAATGATGCAATTTTAAATCTCAAAAAAAGATTCAAAGAAGAATCTGAATTTAAACCAAGAGCAGCCTATGTTCCAGAAAAACCAGCCAATCTAGCGCCGTTTTGTCATCCTGAATTTATTTCAGGATCCATGAATAGATTCTCCCCTTCAGATCTGACACACAGTAAAAATAAGAAGTTATTTGAAAAAAGCGAAAAACTTTCAACACGAAAAGCCTATGGATATGCTCTTACAGATATGGGAAAAAACAATAACCAAATAGTTGCTCTTGATGGAGATGTGGGTAACTCAACTTTTTCAGAATTATTTGCAAAAGATTTTCCAGAAAAATTTATCCAATGTTTTATTGCTGAGCAAAATATGATCGGAGTTGCCACAGGGCTTCAGGCTAGAAATAAAATTCCATTTGCTTCAACTTTTGCAGCATTCTTAACCCGCGCCTTTGATCAAATTAGAATGGCTGGGATAGGTAAAAATGCCTTACGTCTTTGCGGCTCACATTGCGGTGTTTCAATTGGACAAGATGGACCTTCTCAGATGGGACTTGAAGATATCGCTATGTTTAACTCTATCCCAAACTCAATAATTTTATATCCGTCCGATGCGGTCTCGACATATAAACTTCTAAATAAATGTGCAGAATACAATGAAGGCATATCCTACATACGCACAACGCGCTCTGACACACCTATAATTTATGATATGGATGAAGAATTTGAAATTGGAAAATGTAAGGTAATAAAAAAAAGTGAAAATGACATCTGTTGCATTGTTGCAGCAGGAATTACTTTACACGAAGCGCTTAAAGCATATGATTTATTAAAAAGCGAAGGGATATACACCTCAGTTATTGATCTTTACTCAATAAAACCCATGGATACTGAAACTATCATTAAGGTAGCAAAAAACTCTAACAACAAAATTATTTCAGTCGAAGATCATTATTTAAATTGTGGACTTGGACATATTCTTGCAAGTCAAATTATAAACACCGGGATAAAACAAAAAATGCTTGGCATAATAAACCTTCCCAGATCAGGTAGCCCTGAAGATTTAATGCGCAATGAACAGATTGATGCCGCAAGCATCACTAAGGCTATAAAAGAGTTTATATAGATAAATAATAGCAATTTTACAACTTTAACCTGATATAAAAAGTTGCTTATTGTAATTTTTATACCATCAATATATTTTAGAGGTACTATTTTTGACAAAAACATAGAGTTTCGATAATCTCTATGATTATGTCTGCATTAACTGAAGTTAAAATATAAGGGTAGATAAAAACAATGGTTACTAAGACTCATAAAGAAGCTCAAAAAAGTTCTGTTCCTCATACCTCTACATCCCGTGGTATTACATCACATGGAGTTGGAAGACGAAAATCTTCTGTTGCTCGAGTTTGGTTGAAACCCGGCAAGGGGAAGATCGAGGTTAACGGAAAAGATTTTATCAACTACTTCGATACCGACTTTTCCAGGGGCAAGATTGTTTTCCCATTCAAGGTAACAAATCTTGAAAAAAGCTTTGATGTTACAGTTAATGTGCATGGTGGTGGATTAAAAAGTCAATCCGACGCCGTAAGATTAGGAATCGCGAGAGCTATTCTTAAAGCAAACGAATCACTCAAGCCTGTACTTAAAAAAAGTGGGCTTTTAACTGTAGATTCAAGAATTAAGGAACGCAAAAAATACGGGCAAAAGGCAGCTAGAAGACGCTTCCAATTCGTAAAACGTTAATTCTTAAATTCCGGCCACTCCGAGAGCCTTATGTATTTGATCTGTTGTCATCAAATGCAACAAAATATTATTACTTAAATTTAAAAAGGGTGTACTGTGTGTGGAATTGTTGCATATGTTGGTAATAAATCATGTCGCAATTTTATTGTTGATGGATTATCAAGACTCGAATATAGAGGGTATGATTCCGCCGGTATGGTATGCCACAGTAACAAAACAGGACAGCTGGAATACCGCAAAGAAGTTGGCGATGTTTCTAATTTAAGACACGCGGTGGAAAATACAGACTTTGACGGCAACATCGGCATGGGACATACTAGATGGGCAACACATGGAGTTGTAAATCAAAAAAACGCACACCCCCATTTCAATTGTAGGAAAACAGTTGCTGTTGTGCATAACGGAATTATAGAAGACCATGAGGAATTAAAATACTCACTGACCAAAGAGGGTCATGACTTTTTATCAACAACTGATACAGAAATTGTCGCACACCTTTTCAGCAAACTCCTTGATATCCACAATGATTTAAGATTAGCGAGTATGCATCTATCTAGCACAATTAAAGGGGCTTTTGCATTTGTTTTTGTTCTTGAAAAATATCCCGACCAGATTGTTATTCTTCGGCATAGATCTCCCCTGGTTATAGGTCTGGGTGAAGGGGAAAATTTTGTGGCCTCCGACATTCTTGCTTTTTCAGATAAAACAAGTAAGGTATTATTTCTTCCTGATGAATGTTTTGCTCTTGTAAAAAAAGATTCTGTGGAAATATTTGATTTCAACAACCAACCATTAACGGTTGAGCCGCAAGAAGTTGATACAAAATACCTAGCTGTAGGCAAGCAAGAATTTGAACATTACATGCTCAAAGAAATTTATGAGCAAAAAAAAGCAATCAACAGAACTATTTCATTTTTTAAAACAATAGGATGCTCACAAACAGGTTCATGCAACGAGCACAACACAACAGTAGATAGTACATGTTTATGGCGACAAATTGGATTGAGTTCCGATCTTGTAAAAAATTTAAAAACATTACATCTAGTCGCTGCAGGAACTTCTTGGCACGCAGCAAGAATTGCACAGTTTTTTTTCGAGGTTATTGCAAAAATACCAACCAAAATTTACCTGGCTTCTGAATTTAGGTACATGCCATTTTTTGCCGATAAAGATAGTGCTTTTATGTTTATCTCACAATCGGGCGAGACGGCAGACACACTTGAATGTTTACGCCTGATAAATTCGTTTGAACTTCCAACAATCACTCTCACAAATGTCTCATCAAGCACAATGGTTCGTGAATCAACAGGATTCCTTGCCATGCAGGCGGGGCCGGAAATTTCTGTAGCCTCAACAAAAGCTTTTTCAAATCAACTTGCTTCACTTTATTGGCTTGCACACAGAATGGCCTTCGAACGTAATTCAATTGCATGGGATGATGTAACTAAATCGGAAGTCGATCTACTGGTAGCAGCAGAAATTCTTGAATCCGTTATTGACACTTACAAATTAAAAATAACAACCGACCTTGCGCCCAAATATGCAAAATATGATAGATTTATATTTTTGGGTCGACACGTAAGTTATCCATTTGCAATGGAATCGGCACTTAAATTAAAAGAAGTCTCATACATATTTGCACAGTGCTATCCTGCAGGAGAACTAAAGCATGGACCAATTGCCCTTGTTGATCAACACACTCCAATTGTAATATTCTCGTCACTTGATGAACTGATTTATCGCAAACTTATTTCAAACGCGCAGGAGGTAAAAGCAAGGCAAGGTCATTTGATTGTATTTGTATTTGAGGGTCAAGATGAACTGGCAAAACTTGCAGATGTTGCCTTTATTATTCCAAAAGTCAAACCTCTCCTTGCACCACTTGCAATGACAGGATTAATGCAATTTTTTGTATATCAAATTGCACGCGAACTTAATCTTCCAATTGATAAACCAAGAAATTTAGCAAAATCGGTTACTGTTGAGTAGAATATTCTCTATTTTTCAGGAAACAAACTCAATAATTCATAAACATTTTGAAACCCCAGACCTTTACAGGATGTTTTAACCCCCTGATTTTTAGACAGAAAAATAGTTTCAAGGCCAAAACGCTCAGTCTCTTTTATAACAACACCAATTTGATTAATTGGTTTAACTTGCCCGGTTAAACTAATTTCAGCTACCGCAACTGATTTTTGTGGCAGTGTATACTGAAAATAACTTGACAACAGCGCCAAAGCAATTCCCAAGTCTGCGGAACTCTCTTTAATTTTAAAACCACCACTAACCTTAAAAAATATGTCCTGGGTGCTAAATTTTATATGAAGATATTTTTCAAGAATAGCAGCAATCAAGACAACCTGTTTAGGGTCAAGTCCGGTAACAACCCTTTGAGGTAACCCAAATTTGGAATCAACACATAAAGCTTGAAGTTCCAACAATATCGGCCGGGAACCTTCAATACAACAAACAAGTGCAGATCCTGGGTTATAAGAAGCTTCCGAAAGCATATACTGATTTATATTGCCAATTTCAATCAGTCCATTTTCCTGCATTTCGAAAAAACCAACCTCATTAATATTTCCAAACCTATTTTTAACCGATCGCAAAACCCTTATCTGCCAACGATCCTCACCTTGTAGATAAAAAACCGCATCCACCATATGCTCAAGAATTTTTGGGCCTGCCATTTGGCCATCTTTTGTTATGTGACCGGTTATCAAAACTGCAATGCTGTTTTCTTTAGCAAAACGCATTAAAAAAAATGCAGCTTCACGCATTTGGGCAACTGTTCCAGGGTATGCATGAGACTGCGAAGATATGTGACAATTTTGAATAGAATCAAGAATAACTAAATCCGGCTTTAACTGTTCACAGGTAAAAATTATATCTTCAAGAACTGATTGATCTGAAAATAAAAGATTCGAGCTTAAAACCCCTAGTCGTAAAGCTCGGCCCTTCACCTGCTCCAAAGACTCTTCGGATGAAAAATAAGCGACTTTTTTTTGTTGCGCAACTCTATCAGCAACCTGAAGCAATAAAGTCGATTTACCAATCCCTGGGTCGCCTGTTAAAATTATAAAAGATCCGGGTAAAATT
>CAZSLQ010000008.1:4004-11359 GCA_964607885.1 uncultured Pseudomonadota bacterium | reverse complement strand
ACCTAAAACATTGTCCCACTCACGAATTCCAGTCATCATCCTAGTTTGGGAATCTATCTTTATCTCATCAAGAGTGAAAAGTTTTAATGGTGTTGAATTGCTTTTCTTATTACCGGTTATTACACCGCTAATACCGCTCTGTTCATTTTCTATAAAGCAGTTCCACTCATTACATGAAGGGCAACACCCAAGCCACTTGATACTTTGATAAGAACAATTAGTGCACTTATAATTAGTCTTATTCTTAGACATTCACTATCGCACTCTTCTCAGAATTTATTGGAATTAAACATGGCTTTTGATCAATTCGGAAACAATCCCTACACCTGGCCTCATAACACTCCTGGGCACCAACTAAAATTATTGGGTCAGAATATTTTGCAGGATTACCATTCACAATCCGCTGTGTATGATGAGCATCTTTGCCGCAAACAACGCAAATTGCTTTTAACTTAACAACCTCATCTGCAATTGATAATAATACCGGAACAATGCCAAACGGTTCACCACGAAAATCAAGGTCTAATCCGGCAACAATAACACGTTTTCCCTGCTCAATAAGCTTACATATGACATTAATAATATGCGTGGGGAAAAATTGAATCTCATCAATACCTACAACATCAATATTTTGCGTAGAAAGTTCTAAAATTTTATTCACACCATCATCAGTCCCATCAATAACAACAGCAATACGCTCATTACCTTGATGAGAAACAACACTTGTCACACCCATATTTTTACGCTTATCAATACTATGTTTTATAGTAAGCACATTCTGTTTTGCAAATTCGGCACGTCTCAGTCTACGAAGAAATTCCTCCGTTTTACCTGAAAACATTGACCCACATATCACTTCCAAACGTCCCTTTGTAGGCAAATTCTTCATCTCTATCCCTCTTTTAAATTTCAACTTCCATTATCTTCCTAAACCGGGGATCCAACTTTTACCCCATTCAATCCACCCTTGCCGAGAGGATACTTCTCTTGGAACGAGCGGAACCCCAGGGAAAAGTCTTACCTCAGCATCACGAGCCTCAGTTAAAAAGCCTCTAGCCGAACCCCTACCAAATGCCTCACCTAGGTCCTCAACACAACGCAATATAAAGGCCCAGGTATTTTTACAACGACTTGATATGAAATCTCGTGAATCTTTATCACAAGCAAGCCATACAACCAGTATAATTACCCCTGCAATCGTAAGAGTGATTAATAAAAACTTAAAATTATTTTGGCCAACAACGGGCTCTTTTGTTGAATAGGCTTGCAAAAGCTCTATAAAATCATCAAAATCTTCAGTGGTTAGGCCACAAGACTCATGCTGAGATCTAATATCCAATAAATCCCTGCGAATCTTATCAAGAAAGTAGGCCACGCTTCCAACCTTTTTTTTATACTCTAGATCCGAGGCATTCAAAATTAATATAGAAAGTATAGCCTTTGATAAAGTATTTTGAAAAGGGTATGAATATTTCAATTTCGCCTCAGATAATCCAATATCAGCCGGAACCTTAAACTTATAAATATCATGAAGAAGACCAACTAAATGTCCCTCATCTTTTTTATCCATTTTTAATTGACCGACAAAGCTTCTAAATTGTAAATATAAATAACGATTTAATTTCCGTAGGAATAGAAACCCAATAGGATCACTTTCCCCATTTTTATCAAGCCAGTTAATCAAATTTAATAAAAGAGTGCTATTACGAATAATACTATTACTTATATCCCTTCTAGCCTCAAGCCCTAAATCGGAATCTTTTGGTAAATAATCTTGTTCCAATAGATCCTTGTAAAATCCTTCACAGTCTTTTTGAGCAATATCTATCTTATCTGATAAAGAAGTAAAAAAATTATCAGAATAAACCTCCGCCATACAGATACCGGTTAAAATAAAAAAATATGCAACAAAAAAAATAATAAAATTTTTTCTAAACATCCACACAAATAAATCCTTCAATTTAAATTCAAACCACAATCCCTTTCCAGATTTGCTTAAGTAGGTTAGCATGATACACTTTTTTTTCAATATTGATTTAATTGAATTTGTTGCTAGTCTTAAACTTTTTAATATCAAGGAAATATATGTTAAACTCCCACATTTTGGTAAAAAAGTCTCCTCAAATTAACGGGGTTGTTGAGGTATCCGGAGCAAAGAATGCAGTTCTTGTCATAATCAGCTCCTTGATACTCACAAAAGGAAAATCCGTTTTAGAAAACGTTCCTAACTCATCAGATGTTCAACACATGATAAATTTACTGCAAGACCTAGGCGCTGAGATAATATTTGACAGTAGCTCAAAACGTTTAACCGTCGACACATCACAATTAAACAGATCCGAGGTTAAACCGGAAATAATGAATAAGATGCGGGCATCCATTCTGGTAATGGGACCACTCCTGGCAAGGTTCGGGTACACAAAAGTTGCGTTTCCGGGTGGGTGCGTCTTGGGCGCAAGACCAATAGACTACCACCTGAATGGCTTCAAAAAAATGGGGGTCAAGATTGAAGAAGACGGATGTTATATTAATGCAACAAAATTAGATTCCAACGGAAAAAGAGATACCAGAATAATTTTTGAATATCCAAGCGTTGGAGCAACGGAAAATCTAATGATGTTCGCCACCTTAACAGAAGGCCAAACAACTATAGTTAATGCGGCACTTGAGCCGGAAGTTTTGGACCTAATGGATGTATTAAATAAAATGGGAGCAGATATAAAATGTGGCCAGGGTGCATTTTTACATATTAACGGAGTAAAAGAACTCAGACCTGTTAATCACTCAATAATTCCAGACCGTCTTGAAGTCGGAACGTTTTTACTTGCAGCAGCAATTACGGGTGGGAATGTAAATGTTACAAATGCAATTCCAGAACATATGGACTCATTTATTGAAAAAATGCGTGAAATGGGACATGTTGTAGAAACGGGTACAAAATATGGGATTAAACTCACAGGAACAAAAACACCCCAAAGCATAAAAATAAAAACCGGCCCATACCCAGCATTTCCAACAGACCTTCAAGCCCCAACAATGGCAGCATTGTGCCTTGCAAACGGCACAAGTGTAATTGAGGAAACGGTTTTTGAAAACAGATTTATGCATATTCAAGAGCTACAAAAAATGGGTGCGCAGATATCTTTAACAGGAAATCAAGCATTGATCCGAGGCGTTGAAAATCTTTACGGAAGCAAATTAATTGCAACGGATATTCGTGCATCATGTGCACTTGTGCTTGCAGGCCTTGCAGCAGAAGGACAATCATATATCTCTGGACTACACCACTGGAGAAGAGGTTATGATAATCTCGAAGTAAAAATTAAGCACTTAGGCGGCTGCATAGAGATTAACGAGGTATAGCTCTACCCAAAGACTCTCCAAGCGACTTAATTTTCCCATTTATCAATTGTAACTTATCTCTCAGCTCAACTAATTTATTTTTTAAAATTTTAAGCTTAGTAGAAAATTGATCCAAAGATATTTTTTCCCACGCTTCACCTTCTACCAATTGACAATGCCCGCACATGCTGCGCTGAGGAAATAAATCAACAGTATCATCTTTAACCCCTGGAGTAATAACATTGCGAGTGAGCTGATAAACCACTAGTTTATTTTTATCTGGGATACCCGTTTGCTCAATTAAACGGCTCCATTCAAAAGGAATGCTGGCCTCATAAAACACATATTTAAATTTTTGTTTTATATCATCTTTATATACACTATGCAGCCGTTTGATAAATTTTTCTCTAAAATTATTTTTACCAATAAATTCAGCACAATCATTTTGACATTTGTTTAAAATATCAAGCAGATACTTAAACTCACCATTTGCCTTTTTTTTCCAAATAAAACTCAACGGCCCTTTTTGTGGAACACTTAAATAAAAGTCTGATACAGAATCTTCGCCCAGACCAAGTCTATCTTTTCGAAATCCCAAGAAGAATACCTGAGAAAAGTCCACTGAAATATCTCTATAAGTACCTAGCATTTCTCCAATTTCATAAAATGGAACGGGTCCCCAATCCACCGCTACAAAAACATTCCCCTCTTTTTTAGAGGATTTTTCATCCAGGTATTTGTAAACATTTTGGAAGTAATTTGGGGAACCATTTAGATTTAATGTACGAAGTTGGGGATCTGATCCAGGACCTTGGGGCTTTTCATAAAAAAAACGCCCTGTCATTAGAAATTCAATAAGATACCTTAAAGCATCGCGCCTACCTTTATACTCTTTATAACGATCTGAAAGATCAAGTTTTATATCTTCCTCGCTGACACCTGTAATCAAATCCAAGTGATAATCAAAATTTTTTATGAAATTTTTAGAATTTGGATCATTATCATACTCTGTATCTATAAAATTTAACTCAAGATTAATGTATCCCAAAGAAATCAACCCATAAATTGCCATGAAATCCTGCAATAACCCTCCAGCCGAAAATGATGTGTAAACAATCTTCCGGGTATTATCCGGATATTTTTTTACAACATCTTGCAAGATATGAGAAATCAACTTTATCCTCTGGAAAAAATGAGCCTCCGGACAGCCAAAAAAACACATCTCCAATTTAAAAAAATTCTCGGCAACCGCTTTAGATTTTTGCGGATCTGAGTTGTTCCACAAGAAACATTTATACTCATCCACGGAAGGCGATTCACCCTTACTCTTACCATCCTGCCACCCATAAAATGTCATTGCCAAATCAACTATATCGTAGAAAGTTCGAGCCAAATCAACAACAGTACTCTTGGCAAGAAGATCAGGGCAATTGCGCCTCAAATCATCCTCCCACTCCCTCTGTAAAACAGGCGCAGCCTTCCCTTTCATAATTTTTTTCAGATCACCAAGGCAATCATCTCCCTTTTGCAACGCGACTTCATTCTCTTCCTCTGACTTTGGGAAAATCTGCTCATACCTATCAAAAAAAGTTAAGGCTTTTGCATCAACAAAGAGACACAATACGACCCATATTATCTTATGATTAAATAACATACCCCCCCCTTCTTGGAACCCACACCCCGATAATTTAATATTTAATAAAATTATAAACCCAAAAAAATCCCAAAAACAATAAAACAAAAAACACCCCAAAATACCCCCCTAAACAAAGCCAGATTTATTCCTAATGTAAATTAATCAAAAAAAATAAACAACTTTTACGCGACACCGCAAACAATCGTCCCAAAGAAGGTTAACAGAAGGCGTCAAAACTCAACTTTACAGATAGGAATGTTGATAACTTTGTTGATAACTTGTTAATAAGTTGTGGATAAGTCATCCAATCACTCGCCAGGCATCTCCAAATCAGCACTTTCAAACCCCACTCTGGAAACCCCCTCTAGTAGAGGTCTGTCGAGGCAAAAACAAGTTATCAACAAGTTATCAACAAGTTATCAACAAGTTATCAACAATTTTCTCAAACACGAAAAGCGGCTACAGATGGGCAATTTGGAGAGCAAAAACCGAGTTATCCACAAAAAACCCCGCCGCCTACTACTATTATATTATATATATATATTTATATATAATAATAGGCGGACCCCTTTTTCCAAAAAAAACCACTGTCTCGTTTTGATACAAAACCCTACCCCCAAACGGGATCTTTTTTTTGGGGTAGAATTAATAAATTTGTTACAACTTCACTTTTTTGTTTTTTGATTTAAAATAAACTATTATAGATACTGTCTCAGTGTGTTTTAAATTAAGGATTGGCAAGAGTGAATTTAGCTGAAGTTATTGAGGGATTGGTTGAGGAGCGTGGGCTTGATAAAATTGTCTCGATTGTTTGCGAGGGGATGAAGGCCGCTTTTATAAAAAAGTTTCCTACCACAAGCTTTGTTGTTAATTTTAACAAAAAAACGGGCGGGTTGGATGTTTTTGCCGAAAAGCGCGTGGTTTCTTCTGTTGCAAATGAGGATTCCGAAATTTCGTTACGAAAGGCGCGAGCGATCAATCCGGATGCTGAGGTCGATGATCTAATAAGCGTTCCATTTGAGGAGCGCATTGGTCGTATCGAGATCTTAATGGTAAAGCAACTTATTGCGAATAAAATCAGAGAACTGGAGTCTCTTGCTGTGTTTAGCGACTTCAAGGATAAGTTGGGCAGTATTCTGACTGGGGTTGTTCATAAGCGTGAGCGCAATGGTATGGTTATAAAAATTGGTGAGGTTATGGCCTTACTCCCTAAAGACAACACCATCCCTAACGAAATTTTGAAGATAGGTCATCCGATTAAGGTTTTATTGAAGGAGGTGTTACCTACTCCTCGATGGGACTATCAGTTGATTTTGGATCGCGCATCGCCTGATTTTGTTAAAGGTCTTATAGAAGTCGAAATTCCTGAGGTATTTGAGGGGCTTGTGGAGATAAAGAAGATAGTTAGGGTTCCCGGGTACAAAACGAAGGCGATGATCTTATCGACAAGCAAAGAAATTGATCCGGTGGGCACTTGTGTGGGGGTTGGCGGAGCCAGGATAAAGCCAATTTTAAGAGAATTGGGGCAGGAGAAGATTGATCTGATCGAGGCGACAGACTCTATGGAAGATCTGGTTCGCAATAGCTTAAAGCCTGCAGAAATTGATAAGGTAGAGGTTTTTGGCGATAAAAAGGCCATTGTTTGGCTTGCGCAAGATCAGCGTTCTTATGCCATAGGGAAAATGGGCCAAAATATTTCATTGGCGTCCAAGCTTGTTGGTTTGGATATTCAATTGCAAGATGTGAGCCCGCTGGGCGGAGATTTTTCGTCTGATCATATTAACTCAGGTGACGATTCTTCGCATGATGGGGATAGTGAGTCGTAATTTTCGAGCGCTTTCAAGTGAGAAATATAGTATGCGAATTTATGAAATTGCCAAAAAATTAAAGGTTTCAAGTAAGGACGTTATAGCATTTTTAAAGGGTCTGGGTGTGGATTGTCCCAGTCATATGTCTGTTTTGTCCGATGATGTTGCTCAAAAAGTTTCTCAGCATTTTACAAAACCTTCTGGCAAAGAGAAGTCCGAATACAAGTCGGTAGACGGAGGCGGCACTGTTGCTGTTAAAATTGAGCGAAAGGCGGTATGAGAGGTGGCTTCCAAGAAGCATGATTTTAAGGATATTGCAAGTGAGAAGGAAAGTGCTTTCCAGATACAGAAAAATAATATTGAGTCCGAAGACACAGAATTAGAATTAGAGGATCAGGGATCTTATGTTCCCAAAAAATCGGATTATGTTGCCGAGCCCATATCTTTTGATGATTCAGAATCTATTGTTGAGGATGTAATTGAGAAGGGAAAGATTAGTAAGGTCTTAACCCAAAAAATTGGTTTGGATAGGAAAATTTTTCGTCCTGGGCGTCGTAGAAGGAGGCGAC
>CAZSLQ010000008.1:3386-3994 GCA_964607885.1 uncultured Pseudomonadota bacterium | reverse complement strand
GTTAAGTCTATTCCAGAGACAAAGGTTGTAAATGAGATATCGATAGAAAAAAGTAAGCCTCTTTTTGAAGTCGCAGATATGATGGGAAAGCCTTCTGGTGAGCTCATTATGGTGCTCTTGCGTAGGGGAATGGCATGCAACCGGAATCATATACTTTCTGTTGATGTTATTAAAAGTTTGGCTGAACATTTTGGCATTGGTATTACCACCCACAAAAAGCAAGAAGGTGCGTCAGAAGTTAAGAAGGTTGTTTCTGAATCCCCAAATATGGTTGTTCGTTGGCCTGTTGTTGTTGTAATGGGCCATGTTGACCATGGTAAAACTACTCTATTGGATTATATTAGAAAAATGAATGTTGCTGGAGGAGAAAAAGGGGGAATCACTCAGCAGCTTGGTGCTTATGAGGTAGATGGTACGCACGGTAAGATCGTATTTATAGACACTCCCGGGCACGAGGCATTTTATAGCATGCGAGAGCGTGGATCCAAGATTACAGACTTGGCTGTTTTAGTTGTTGCTGTCGATGATGGAATTATGCCCCAAACTGTAGAGGCCATAAATCACGCAAAGGCATCTAATGTTCCGATTGTTGTTGCCATAAATAAGAT
>CAZSLQ010000008.1:544-3376 GCA_964607885.1 uncultured Pseudomonadota bacterium | reverse complement strand
GAGCTTCTTGAGGATTTAAAGTAAGCATCTATACATAAATAAGATAGATAAAATGAGTTCTCCGGCGGCACTTGAGACAATTAAACGACAACTTTCAAAGTATGATTTAATGCCTGAAGAGTGGGGTGGAAATGTTGTTGTAGTTCCAATTTCCGCAAAAACCGGTCAAGGTGTCAATGATCTGCTTGATATGATAGTGCTTCAAGCTCAATTGATGGAACTTAAAGCAGACCCTAGTGCGCCCGCTCGAGCTTTTGTTCTTGAATCGAAAGTTGAAAAGGGGCTTGGTCCTGTTGCAACAGTAATATGTTCACAAGGTACACTGAAACAGGGGGATTTTTTTACATGTGGCGACAGTGTTGGCCGGGTTCGTGTTTTAATAAATAGTCATGGTAAGAGAATTAATCAGGCTGGTCCATCGATTCCCGTACAAGTTGTTGGATTTGATAATTTTGCATCATCCGGAGAATGGTTAACCGTTGTGTCACAAGAGGTTTATCTAAAGGCAAGACAATCAAGGACTGAGGTTAGTCAGATAAGTGAGTTAAACCAGCAACAGGCAGTAAGTCTGAGTGGAGAAACAAAATCTAAAGAACAATCCGTTTTAAATTTGATTGTAAAAGCTGATACTAGAGGCTCTATTGACGCTGTTCTTGGGTGTATCCAGAAGCTTTCAAAGTTAAGCAAGGATGTGAAGTGCCCAATTCATATGATGCTAACAGGTATAGGTGATATATCTGAAAGTGATATTGAGCTGGCGGAACATTCAAATGCAATCATTTATGCATTTCATGTCAAACCTGAGAAGAATGCTTCATTATTGGCAAAAGAGAAGCGTGTGGATGTTAGAACTTTTGATATAGTTTATCATCTGGCAGAAGATCTTGAAAAGACCCTTGAAAGTAAACGACAAATCGAAACTGTTTGGAAACAGTGTGGTGAGGCTGTTGTTAAAAAGGTATTTGATATTAAGGGTGTCGGCATAATTGCCGGTTGTTACATGCGTGATGGGGTGTTATCAAAGGGTAACAGAGTTACATGTATTCGAGATGGACGAAATCTTGGGTCCGGAAGAATTGTCAGCTTGCAACGTGATAAAAAAACCGTCAAAGAAATACATGCTGGTTATGAGTGTGGTTTTATTTGCGATGGTTTCAATGAATGGCAAGAGGGTGACACTGTTATTTGTTCTGCTGAAGTAAAAGAGAGTCCAATTAAAAAATAGGGTTTTGCATGCATAAAAACCCTCAAAACTTTATACTGAATTTATGGGAAAAGTCAGCCGGTAGAAAGCGGCTGACTTTTTTTGAGAATATAATTTTTTTAATTCTTTGTATTCTTGAAAAATTTTATATTCCTATTTTTTGGGTTACCCAATTTTTAAAAAGAAAAAAAGGCAACAAGGAATTCGAAAATTTAAAAGTTATTTCGATTGGTAACCTTTCGGTAGGGGGAACGGGGAAAAGTGTTTTTGCGGGGTTCCTTGTTCAAATTTTGGGATACACAGGGTGTGCTATAATCTCTAGGGGTTATGGTGGTAGTAGGGTTGGAGGGTCAAGTTTTTTAGTTGGTGATGGTAAAAAAATTTTCTGTACTGCAAATAATTGTGGCGATGAACCTTACATGCTTGCACTTACCACAAATATTCCTGTGGTTGTAGGAAAAGATCGTTTAAAGTCATGTTTACTGTTGAGGGATGTTTTTTCAGATTCTATAAAATATGGGGTTATTGATGACGGATATCAAAATCATAAATTAAAAAAACATTTTGAGATTTTATTGCTGGATGCACGAAGTCCGTTTGGAAATGGACATTGTTTACCTGCAGGTCCATTGCGTGAAAGAGATTATTCTCGAGCTAGTGTTATTATTTTGACCCATGCCGACGAAGTGAACTCTGAGCAAATATCTAAAATTAAAAAACAGCTTTATGATTTTGATCAGAACAAAATTTTTTGTGGCCGGCATAAGCAGGATGATCTGTTTTTGTTTAATGAAAAGAGAGTTAGTTTAGAAGACTGCAAGAATAAAAAATTTTTGGTTATTGCGGGAATTGGGGCTTTTAGTGGTTTTGTTCGAAATATCAAACAAACCGGGATATGCGTTGCTCAAGTTTTGCAATTTCCTGATCATCATATATATTTACAAGATGATGTTGAGGAAATTTTTAAAATAGTGAAGCAATATTGTCTGGATGGTGTTATAACAACGCAAAAAGATTGGGTTAAGCTGGATTTTTTGATTGAGAAAAAAGAGGCGAAGGAACCGATTTTTGTTTCAAGGGTTACTTTTGAATTTTTGACAAAACACGAAGAAGAGTCTTTTAAAAAGTGTTTAAATTATTTTTGAGAGACTTTTGATAATTGCAATTTTCAAGAGAGAGGGAGATTCCTATGGACTTTATTTTAGTGAGACACATCTTTTCGTTAGGCTTTTCTTTTTTTCTTGGTTTTTATATAATCCCGAAACTAATTGAGTCGTCGCGTCGTTTTGGAATCATGGACGTTCCCGATGGAAAAATAAAATGTCATCAGGTTCCCATTCCATATCTTGGTGGAGTTGCAATCTATTTATCTTTTATTGCCACATTATGCATAACATACCCTTTTGAAAATAAAATTGTATGGCTTTTACTTGGTTCAACACTACTTTTATTAATAGGGTTGATTGATGATCTGCATGTGCTAACGCCGGCACGTAAATTTTTTGGGCAAATGATTGCTACTTTGTGTTTTTTAAAAGGCGGGTTTTATTTAAAGACGGAATTTTTTTCTTCTTTCTTTAATTTCTCTAATTCTATGCGATTTCGTGATGCCTGTTTGGTAAATTTTC
>CAZSLQ010000008.1:0-534 GCA_964607885.1 uncultured Pseudomonadota bacterium | reverse complement strand
AATTTACTGTGATCCAATTCTTCATCCTCAAATTCTATGTCAAATTCATTTTCAAATTGAACAATTAATTTTATAAAACTAATTGAATTTATTCCAAGTTTGGTTAAATCATCATTATTGGATAAATACTCCCTGCTATTGTCCATATCACTATTTTGTGACATAATATCAATTACTCTTTCCTTTATATTCATAATATACGAAAACTCCCCTGTTCTTTAATTTTTTTATATCTGGTTTTTGGATGCTTTCCGTAATAAATGCATTCAATTTGGTTGATGTTATGGATGGTCTTTCATCTTTGATTGCAATTGTGGCTTCGATATCTTTTTTGATTATTGCTTTAATATTTAAACAGTACACCGTTAGTCTTCTTCTTGTGTCTTTTATTGGTGCCGTATCTGCTTTTTTTATCTACAACAAGCCTCCTGCAAAAATTTATATGGGTGATGCGGGATCGATGTTTTTAGGTGGATTTCTTTCGGCAATTCCGCTACTATTTTCTTGGAGTAGCCACGCAATTGATGCATATTA
>CAZSLQ010000007.1:29597-38986 GCA_964607885.1 uncultured Pseudomonadota bacterium | reverse complement strand
TCCAAGCCATTTTTCCATCAGCGGCTGCCTTTCCGGAAAAATAATAGAGTTTGTTTTCAGTTCCAACATGCAGAAAAATTCCCTCGTTCTGTGCTTTAACCACATTGCAAAGTACAAAAAACGACAGAAACAGGCATAATATACCTCTCTTCATAACCCTCTCCTTTTAGTTTTAAAATTTCTTCCTGTTTACTTAATTTAATACTAACAGAAATGTTGGGCTGAATTAAACATTTTTATAAAAATTTTATCAATAAACTGGAAAGAGAGTTTATTTTTTGCTTTTTTTATGGGCCTTTTTTAATGTCACTGGCCTTACAAGCGCGTGCTGAAGTACCTCATCCATAGATTCGACATAAACAATCTTAATTGACTTGTCCAGTTCAGATTCAAAATCTTTAATGTCCTTGGCATTGCTTTTGGGAATAATTACCTGCTTAAACCCCATCCTTGATGCGGCCAAAATCTTTTCTTTTAACCCACCAATAGCCAAAACCCTGCCTCGAAGCGTCACCTCACCCGTCATGGCAGTATCGCAGCGCACCGGGTTTTGTGTTAATGCTGATGCTATGGTAGTGCAGATCGTTATTCCAGCCGAAGCCCCTTCCGGGACATGGACGTGAATATCATGATTTGAATAGAATCCTTCTTTGATTCCAAGTTCTTTTGCCTTAGATCTTATGTAACTCATTGCGGCTTGGGCTGATTCTTGCATAACCTCCCCCAGCTGACCGGTTAATGTCAAACCACCTTTACCTTTCATTACTGCAATCTCTATTTCAAGAACATCCCCTCCAACCTCTGTCCAAGCGAGTCCTGTAGCCAAGCCTACGGTGTTTTCCCTGCATTTTTCATCTCGTTTAAAAGGTGGAGCTCCGAACCATTTTTCAATAAGTTGGTCCGTAATGAGAACATTTTTGATCTTTTTATTAATCAACAGCTCTTGAATTGATTTCCTTAAAATTTTTGCAATTACCCGCTCAAGCTGTCGAACGCCAGCCTCTTTAGTGTACTCATCAATCAATTGCTTGAGGATTTCATCGCTTAAACTTATTTGTTCTGTGGATAAAGCATGTTCCTTGAGAAGCTTTGGAATTAAAAAGTTCTTGGCAATATCGGATTTTTCCTCAAGAGTGTATCCATTTAGGTAAATAATTTCCAGTCTATCCTGCAATGGATATGGAATGTTATCTACTACGTTAGCGGTTGCGATAAACATAACTTTTGAAAGGTCATATTCAACTTCTAAAAAATGATCAATGAATGCTTTGTTCTGCTCCGGATCAAGGACTTCAAGCATCGCAGATGCAGGATCACCTCTAAAATCAGTGGACATCTTGTCAATCTCGTCCAGCACAATAACAGGGTTTGTTACCTTAACCTTTTTCATCGATTGAATAATCTTCCCGGGCATTGCGCCGATGTAGGTGCGACGGTGTCCCCTGATTTCGGCTTCATCCCGTAATCCACCAAGTGAAATTCTAACCATAGGTCGGCCTAGTGCGTCTGCAATTGCCTGAGCAAGAGATGTTTTTCCTACACCGGGAGGCCCGACCAGGCAGACTATAGGGGAGCGCTTTAAGTTTTCACCTGCAAATTTCCGTGCTGCTAAAAACTCAATTACACGCTCCTTTGGTTTTTTCATACTTGAATGTGAACTATTCAAGATTTGTTCTGCTTGAACCAAGCTGACTGTATCTTTTGATACTTGTTTCCACGGAACGGACATCACCCAGTCAATATAATTTCTGCTGACAGATGCCTCTGGAGATGTTGGTTGCATCTGTTCAAGCCTTTTTAATTCGGCTTCAACTTTTTCCAAGGCTTCAGGAGGCAGCCCCAACTTTTTGGCTTTTTTACGTAACTCGTTTATCTCCTGTTGAAAGTCTTCTTTGCCAAGTTCCCGTTGGATTGCTCTTAGTTGCTCGGTTAAATAATAATCTTTCTGGTGTTTTTCAACTTGACTTTGAACCCTTTTCTTAATCTTCTTTTCTGCTCGGAGAATTTCAATCTCCTTTTTTAGAAGTATACAAATTTTCATTGCACGTTCTTGCAGATCAGTTATTTCAAGCAGCTGCTGACGTTGTATGAAGTCGAGTGTCATTTGAACCGCTATTGTGTCGGTAAGGTAGTCAAGATCTTCCGGTCCACGAAATAGCCCAAGAATATCCGCAGACAATTTTTCATTTAAATAGACGAACTCTTTGAACAGGTCATAAACGTTTCTCCACAAAGCAGCCCTCTCAGATGGGTCGGCAATTACAATTGTTGGCAAATCTTCGGCTAGCACAGTTAAGAGACCGTTTTTTTGGGTAAATTCTATTGCTTTTGCCCTTGATAAACCTTCGACCAAAATTTTTAACGTTCCATTAGGCATTCTTGCAACTTGGACAATTATGCCACGGGTTCCTATCTCGTATAGGTCGGCCGGTTTTGGATGTTCGGTATCGATTGATTTTTGGGCTACAATAAAAATCTCTTTATTGCCGCTCATAGCCTGTTCTACCGATTTAATCGATATTTCACGGCCTACTACAACCGGGATTATGCTTCGTGGAAGCGCAACAAGGTTTTTTAAGGGAAGAACATTTAATAATGTCGGTTTGGTTTCGTCTTTTAAATTTTCCATGGATCTCGAATTACAATCCTCTAGTTTAAGTCTAAACGTATTACTCAGATCAATTTTACAAGACTAGCCGTACAATGTAAATAACAATATTTTGTATAATTAAAATCTTTAGATTGACGTTTTGTGCTTGATCTCTATACTGAAAATAAAGTATTGTTAAGCCAAAAAAGCCAACAATTTTCCTACTTGTGAATTTTTTTTAAAATAAATATTTAAATAAATAAAAGAGGAATTTTTATGGAGAATAATCCCGGTGGTTCTGACGCCTCGAGTAAAGATGGTTTAAGGCAAATATTTAATAAAGATATCATTTTAAAGATTTATTTCCTTGCTCAAACATTTCTACTAATGTCGGTTTGTCTTGTTATTTGGCGTCCACTCAAGATGGCCATTTTTTCTAAGATTGTTGGGGTGTCATATATTCCTAATGCAAAGCTTTACTCTCTTTGTTTTATTATCCCCATGATTCTTTTTTATTCGCTCTTGGTTGATGTTTTAAGGCGACATCAACTTGTTTATTGGTTTACACTATTTCATGGAATTGGGGGTATAATTTTTTATTTTCTTTTATCGCATCCTGTTTATGGAGTTGCCAATACAGTGATAAGCACAACGCGGTGGACCGGTTGGGCTTTTTATTTTTTTATGGAGAGCTTCGATGCTTTTTTTGCAACAACTTTTTGGGCCTTTGCAGATTCTATATGTAATCCAAAGGATGCCAGAAATTACTACGGATTTATTGTTGCGGGATCAAAAATCGGTGGTATTTTGGGTGCCGGAGGGCTCTATTTTGTTCTTTCAAAAACCTCTGCCGTTACACAAATTTCTATGATTCCGAACGCACTTGTTTTTGGCAGTTTATCGCTTTTCTTGGCTGCATTATCAATTTATGTGTTAAGGAAGAATGTTTCAGGCAGCTACATGCATGGGTATGAAGCTGTTTACCAACTTGAGAAGGCTAAGATCAAAGAAGGTCGTTCTTGGGGTGAGGTTTTAAGAGGTCCCATTGATGGGCTTATTTTGATCATAAAAAATCCATATGTGATGGGGATATTTTCTCTCTGTGTTTTTTATGAAGTAATGGTTGTTATTTTTGATTTTATGCTTGCATTAAATGCCGATGCAACGTTTTCAACGGTTGGTGGTATGACGAGTTATTACGCACTTTATTATTTGATATATAATTTGATCGGATTGGGGGTTACCTTGTTTGGGACAACTCCTATACTAAGGGTACTTGGGTTAAGGTGGTCTTTGTTTGTGTTTCCTGTTTTGTGTATGTTTTTCTTGATAATTACGCTGGCTAGTCAAACGGCGGGTATTATTTTTTGGGTGCTTGTTGGACTAAGAGCATTTAACTACGCATTGAACCATCCTACCAGAGAGGTATTGTACATTCCAACCACAAAGGAGATAAAATTTAAGGCGAAGGCATGGACGGATGCTTTCGGTACAAGAATTGCAAAAAGTGCAGGTTCATTGTTTAACATATTCATGCAGAATGCTAAAGCGTCAACTGTTTTGTTTGCCAGTTTAGGATTGAGTTTGAGTTTAACGTCTTTGTGGATAGTTATAGTTTATTTCCTCGGAAGAACTCTGCAACGTGCTATAGATGGTAAAAAAGTTATCGGCGAAAAAAGTCTTTAAAGGGTAGTTCTGTTTAGGGAAAGATGATCGAGGGGTTGATGAGCAAAATAACAACGTGGGTTAACCAGTTTTTGAGTATTGATAGGAATGATAGAGTAAAATTAATTAATTTGAGTTTTACTTTCTTTTTTATCATAAGTTCGTATTCCGTTTTAAGATCGCTAAAAACTTCCGTATTTCTTGGTTTTGTTGGAAGGGAGTTCTTACCGATATCCAAGATTATCTCTCTGTTAATGCTATTTCCTATAATGATGATCTATTCGAAATTGATTGATAATGTTCGTCGTTACCAGGTCGTAATGATTCTTTTCTTTATTTATGCAATAATAGGGTTGGTATTTTCTTTAATTCTTGTGCATCCCGTTTATGGCGTTGGGAATACCTTGAAATCCCCTTACAGGCTTACAGGATGGTTGTTTGAATTTTTTATGGACTTTTATCAGGCCTTGATTGTATCCAGTTTTTGGAGTTTTGTTAATTCTATTAGTACCCCCGAGTTTGCCAATAAGACATATGGGATAATTGTTGCCATTTCAAGGATCGGAGGGATAGCTACAACTTTGATAGGGCTTGTTCTGTTGGAGTCGTCGTTTTCAAGTACGAACAGGTCAATTCCTCTTCTGGTACTTATAAGTTCATGTCTGCTTTTCGCTGCGGCCTTTTTTATATACAGGATTGTCAAAGAAATTCCGCGTGAACAGTTGCATGGGTACTCAGCTGCGTACGAGGCCAGTGTAAAAAGAGCACATTCGCAAAAAAGGCCCGGTATTTTTGAGGGGCTTAAATTAATGTTAACGGAGCCCTATGTCATGGGTTTATTCGGCATGGTATGCTGTTTCGAGGTACTTAATATAATTTTTGATTATAAAATGGAAGTTTTGATGTCAATTGAGACGAACAACAACATTCATGCTATGAGTAAATTTATGCTTATTTATACCGCCTCTTTTCAGGCGGTGAGCTTCTTTTTGGCTTTTTTTGGAACTACATCATTTTTGAAATACGTTGGAGTTCGTGTTGCCGTATTGGTTATGCCTTTATCTATCTTTATCTTAGGTATTTTACTTTTTGCTTACCCTAATTTAAAATTTATTTTTGTGGTCTTGGTACTTTCTAGGGCTTTGAATTACGGTTTTAATAACCCAATTCGTGAGGTTCTTTATATCCCTACGATTAAGGATGTTCAATTTAAGTCTAAAGCCTGGGTAGATTCGTTTGGACGTACCATTTCGAAGTCTTCGGGTTCGGTTATCAACTTGTTGACTGCGTTTCAAAGCATTGGAGTGCAAACCGTTGTAGCTCTTGTTTTTGTAACAACTGTTTCATCAATTTGGCTTGTGGTGGGGTATTTGATGGGTAAAAAATATGTAAAAACCATTGAAAATAATGAGGTTATTGGTGGTACCGGTGATGAAAATTAAAAAAATTTAAAATTGATTTTTCAATGATTTTATGTAGACTTTTAGGTATGTGATCTTTGTTGTGTTTTAAAAATAAAAACGAATCTTGCTTCTTTAAAACGGGTGGTAAATTTTGCCAATCTCAAGGTAAAAACCTAAGAAGTAAATGGTATAACCCAAAAGGATTAATATGTTGGATTTGCGAGAGATGCTAAAAGCTGGGGTTCATTTTGGTCATAAGACTTCCAGGTGGTGCCCTAAAATGCGCCCATATATTTGGGGATCTAAAAATAGAATTCATCTTATTGACGTTTCAAAGACCGCCATGTTGTTGGAAAAAATTGGATCTCTTGTAAAAGAGGTTTCCAGTCAGGGTGGAGTTTTTCTGTTTGTTGGAACAAAGAAAGCGGCTCAGCCTATTATTGAAAAAGCGGCAAAGGAAACAAAGACTCCTTTTGTGATAAATAGGTGGGTTGGTGGAACGTTATCAAATTATGAGCAGGTGAAAAAAGCCGTAACCAGACTTCTGCATCTTCGAGATGTGGCTGAAAAGTCCATCGGATATTATAAGAAAAAAGAGATTGTAATGATTCAGAAGGAAATTGCGCGTCTTGAGAAAAACATTGGGGGAATTATTGATTTTGTTTTCCCTCCGGCTGCGTTGATAGTTGTGGACGCTAAAAAAGAAAGAGCGGCGGTGAAAGAGGCTCAAGCCCAAGGTATTCCAGTTATTGCGATAGTTGATACAAACACTGACCCAGAAGGCGTTACTCATATAATTCCTGCAAATGATGATTCTCCAAAATCAATTCAATTTTTGATAGAGTATCTTGCGGAGCAAATTAAAGAGGGTCAGAAGATTTACGCAGCAAATAAACCTATCGAAGAAGATAGGCATGCTAAAGTAAAAGGGGAAGTTGCAAAGCATGTTTTACCTGGCAGTGATGAAAAAGACCCTCGGGGTAAGGCTAAGAGATCTTTTGATCGAAGACCTGCCAGACCGGTCTCAAGAACTAAGCCTCACGCAGAGGGAAGTGCTCAGAATGCTGAAGCGTCAAAAAATGATAATGAGTGAAGTTTTATAGGAGAGATGGCTGAGTGGACGAAAGCGCATGATTGGAAATCATGTATACCTCGAAAGGGGTATCGAGGGTTCGAATCCCTCTCTCTCCACCATTCGTTGCCCTGCGTTGCTCGTGGCTACGGATGGCAAGTCGTTTAAAGATGAAACTAAATTGAGGAAAGATAAGTTGGTAGGTTGTTTAATCTGCGAGGTCCGGAAGGAAGCAGCAGGAGCAATTTATCTCTGTATCTTTCCTCTTTGTTATTAAAAAGACTTATATTTAGATAAGAATTCATTTCAAAATATTTTCAGTTGATTTTTGAGTTATCAAAGTCATAAAATAATTCGGCTGTGATTAGTTTTAGGTTGTGTAATATTTTAAAAGGAGATAGGGATATGGCGTTTTATTTTCTTGCCTTGATAATTTCACTTTTTTGTTCCGCAAATTTGTATTCCGGCAGTTATGTACCTAAGAGTAAGCCGGAAGTGAAAAAGTTTATAGATATTGTAAAATCAACTGAGCAGATGAAGTCTATGGAAGATAAGATAGATACGCTAAATTTTGTGCTTAAAGAGATTGATTTTAAAAAATCTTGTACCTGCATCAAAAGAGAATTTTTTGCTGTGTTGAATGAAATTTGTGATAACGCTTTGAATGCGGAGATAGGCGATGTTAAAAAATTAAGTTCTTTCTTGAAAAATTTTGAGAAAAACACTGCTTCAGGTTTTTATAAGAAAATACTTAATGCTCTTAGCTGGATTTTAAATGGGAGACAGGGTGAAGCTCCTAAGTATATAAAACATTTAACAATATGCGATTATCAAAAGAAATCCGGAAGTAAGGTTTTTATTGCTCTTGGGGATTGTCCTCGTAATACAATGTCTAGCCTGTCCAAATTTGTTAGAAATACATATATCATCACTTCGGATTCAAAGTTCTTTCAGGCTGAAAAGGATAAATTAAAACGATCAAGAAATACAAAACTTATTTTAGGTGATTATGAGAAAAATTTACCTGAAATAATAAAAAAAGTTGGATCTGGGGCATTATTCTGGATAAGTTGCACAAATATAAACAAAACTTTATCTGAACTTGATTATTTACTAAAACATAATAAAAAATTTACTATCCTGATTGATAAATCACATTTATTTTCCAAGGATTCATTAAAAGAGCTTACGGCGCTTATAAAGCATAAAAGTGCTAAAATAAATGTTAAAGTCAAAGATGATATCATTAGAATAAGTTAAGAACTTTAGCTAATATTTTTGCTTAATTTGTGTTACAATAAAACACAGAGGTAAGCAAAAATGAGTGATTTGAATCTTGCCAGAAAATGGCGACCCAAAACTTTTAATCAAATTGTTGGGCAGCAGACTTCCGTTCGGATGCTGCTCAACAGTCTTTTTTTAAATAAGTTATTTCCCGTGTATCTTTTTACTGGACTACGTGGTTGTGGAAAGACGAGTACGGCGCGTGTTTTTAGCGCCGCAGTTAACTGTCATGATCTGAAAAATTTTCAACTTAACCCGGATGGTAATAAAATTCCGTGTCTAAGCTGTCTTTCTTGCAAGGCATTTATTCAGTCGAACCATCCCGATTTTATTGAGATAGATGCCGCGTCTCACACAGGTGTTGACAATGTTAGGCAAATAATAGAGGCATCCTCGTATATGCCGCTACTCAGTCAAAAAAAGATTTATTTGATTGACGAGGCTCACATGCTTTCTAAATCTGCCTTTAATGCGCTTTTAAAGATTTTAGAGGAACCACCCGCATCTGTTCTTTTTATTTTGGCGACAACCGAGGTCCACAAGATTCCTGAAACGGTATTGTCACGATGTTTTCAGGTAACATTTACCCCCCTTGGAGGTGTTGATTTACATAATCACTTGAGGTCGATGTGTACTGAAGAAAATATTTCAATCGATGACTATGCAATTGATCTTATTATATCGGAAACGGAGGGGTCTGTTCGTGATGCGATCAACTTACTTGAACGTGCTCGCTTTTCAGATTCTGTTATTTCTCAAGAAACAGTTTTAAAGCTTCTTGGTAAGATAAGTATAAAAGAGCTTTTAGGCTTATTTAGCTGCCTGATTACCCAGGATTCTCGAAAGTTGCTTGAATATCTTGAATTTATGAATTTTGAGTCGGTTTCTGTACAAAATTTGTGGGATATGCTGGTTGAGTTATGTCGAGCACTGCTTTGGATCAAGTATGGGATTAATAGTGTTAAAAGTGGGTTTAATCAAAATATTCAAGAGCTTATACTCTTGAGTAATAAGTGTTCATTAAATAGGTTGCACGCGATTTTTCAGTTGCTTTGGACTCAGGAAGAACTGTTTTTAAGAACTTCCAAAAAGCATATTTTTTTAGAAATGGTTTTACTGCAGATTTGTGAACAAACAAATGTTTTAGATGTGGCAGAACTTATAAATATGGCTAAGGGCTTGAGTGATAGGGTTGTAGGAGGTGAAAATATTGTAATTCAGAGACCTGTTACCATTACGTCAGATAGGCCTGATGTCATTGAAAAGCCGCATCAAAACGAGACTCAAGGCTTATGTTCTCAGAGCAAAGGTGCCGGAGTTGCTGAACCTGAATTAAAATCCCCATGGGATTCTTTTTTACAAAGCATTAAAGGTA
>CAZSLQ010000007.1:26897-29584 GCA_964607885.1 uncultured Pseudomonadota bacterium | reverse complement strand
CAAGTGAATGAGCTCCCTCAACATTCGACTAGAAAAAAGATTGATCTTCAACTTAACAATGGGGGTAAGTTTTTTAAAGACAAGGTTGAAGAAACTAGAGAGATCTGGCTATCCAAGTTAAAAGAGAGTTTCGAACTTGTTGAAGGGATTAATTTTGTTGCTCCTCCGGATGGCGAGGCAATACATACAAGACCCTGTGTTGTGAATAAGTTTTCGGATAATAATAAAAAAGATATTTTAAATAGTCAGAAATTGATGGGTAGTAGTGAAATCGTTAATGTTAAAGACAAGGATAAGTGGCCACTGGCAAACTTGATTATAGATCACTTCCCAGGTACAATAAAGAAAACGGGGGTTGATGATTAATTATGAATTTAAGTGTTTACAATGACAAAAAAAATAAAATTACCTAAAGTTCTATTGGTTGGGCGTACAAATGTCGGTAAATCTACTCTTTTTAATAGATTGATCGGACAGAAAAAAAGTATAGTTTTTGAGCAGGCAGGTGTTACTCGGGATTATGTGCAAGAACAGCTGACATGGAACAACAAAACATTTGAGCTAATTGATACCGGTGGTTTTCTGTTTAAGAAAGATATCGGGGATATAGAGAAAAAAGTTCAGGAAAAGTTGTTAGCTTTACTTGAACATGCCGATGTTATCTGTTTTATATGTGATGCTAAAAATGGTTTGCATCCCGAGGATCGTAAAATTGCCAAAATTTTACATAAAACGGGAAAAACCTGTTTCTTATTTTTGAATAAGGCGGAAAATTTATCAGCTCTTGCAGAAAATATTCACGATTTTTATTCCCTTGGATTTAAAATAATTGAGCCTGTTTCTGCAATTCATGGTACTGGTCTTGGTAACATGCTCGACTTAATTACGGAAAATTTGCCTGAGAAAGATTTGGGATTTGAGGATGCGCCTAAGCACAGTGTTGCAATTATAGGCAAGCCCAATACCGGTAAATCGTCCTTGATGAATGAGATTTTAAAGCAGGAGAGATCAATTGTTTCAGATGTTCCGGGAACTACTAGGGAAGCGATTTCACAAAATATATTTTTTTATAAAGACCTTATCCAATTGACAGATACGGCAGGGGTGCGCAAAAAAGCTAGAGTTGATGAAGATCTTGAAGAGTTAATGGTTAAAAGTTCCTTTGCGGCAGTGAGAGAAGCTGATACTGTAATTGTGATGATCGATGCCTCTCAGGGTAGAATTTCTGATCAAGAATTAAAACTGTTATTTTATTGTTATGAACAGAGAAAAAAATTATTGGTTGTTTTTAATAAAATAGATCTTTTGGATAATTATAAAAAATTATTATTGGATCAGTGCCTTGATGAGTATAAGTTTATTTTTGATAAAGTTCCTCAACTTTTTATTTCTTGTTTTACCAAAAAGAATATCGGGAAAGTTTTAATCGAGCTACAAGCGATTTGGAATAGGTGTGAATCACCTTTAAATTCATTGGATGTTAATGATGTGGTTCAACGTGAGTTAGTAAGGAAATATCTGTATCACAAAACCATTCAGCTCAAGATTTATAGAGTGGAAGTTGTCAAAGCCGAGATTCCCGTAATTGAACTGTACGTAAATTATCCCCAGTGGTTTGGCCCAACTGAGCTCGGATGTATTGAAAATATTCTACGAGATAATTTTGACTTAAAAGGTTGCCCTATAAAATTTCTTGTGAAGGGAAAGAATAAATAATGACCTTTTTGGAAGTAAAAAATCTAAATCAAATTTTGGGCAAAAAAGATATACTGAAAAATATATCTTTTAAGGTTGAGAAGGGTCAGATCGTTGCGTTTTTGGGTCCAAATGGTGCAGGGAAAACGACTCTACTTAAAACAGTTATTGGCCTGTATCCCACATTGCCGCAGTCGCAGATGGGGTCTAATGAAATACTATTTTCAGATAAGCAAATTCAAAGTTGGCCGATTTATAAAAGGGTGGAAGCGGGAATTGTTTATTTACCACAGAATACGTCACTGTTTCAGCAACTAAGTGTGGAAGACAATCTTTCAATAGTTTTTAGATATCAGCCATGTTGGAGATCTTTTTCGCAGCAAGATTTTATAAAAGAACGTGATAGTTGGCTTGATATTACCGGTTTATCTGGAACTTTAGAACAAAAATCTGCGACATTATCTGGTGGGCAAAAACGTAAGCTGGAGGTTGTTCGTTCATTGCTCATGCATCCCAAAATTATTATGCTTGACGAGCCATTTGCGGGTGTAGATCCAAAATCAATTTACGAATTAAAAAATATTTTTTTAGAAACTGCAAAATCAGGGATTGCAATTGTTATCTCTGATCACAATGTTGATCAGCTACTTTCAATTGCTCATATGGTATATGTAATTATTAATGGGCAAAATATAACTTCAGGAGGAATTAAGGAGATCATTGAAAATAATTTTACAAAAGAATTTTATTTTGGAAATCAGTTTTATAGTGAGATTTCACAGAGATATTTGTAGAAAATGTATTTAGGTATTTCTTAAAATACATGAAGGGAGTAAGATATGCTGAGAAATGTGAAGGTTGCGTTCCACAATATGGAACATTCAGATCCAATGGAAAATCACGTTATACAAAAGTTACAAAAAGTCTCAGACCTCTTAAAAAATGAGGAAAATTTAACTCCTTTATTCGCAGAATTTTGGCTAAAGGCCAAT
>CAZSLQ010000007.1:20679-26887 GCA_964607885.1 uncultured Pseudomonadota bacterium | reverse complement strand
GCATCCGCACCACGAAGCGGATTTTCATCTGAAAACCCCTCGATTTGATCTTAATTCGCATGATTCCGGAACAGATATGTATATTGTAATTGATAATACAATTGATAAAATGGTTGCCCAACTCAAAAAGGAAAAGGAAATCAATAGAGATAAGTATAGAAAAGCTGGAACCGAGAAGAAGAAATTCAATTCTTGAGTATTGCTCGGGCGTGTCGTTCTGACACGCCCATTAAAAAAATATTAATGAAATGCAGGCTTTTACCAGGAATGGTATGATTAAAGCTGCTAGAACTAAGCCTATAAATGACTTTAGTTTGCTCAGCATTGATCCTGTCCTGGATGTAAATATGTAATAAAATGAGACTGGGGTAATTAAAATAGCAAACCCTGAAAAGAAAATGTGCGGTTTTATGATAAATCTTAAAAAAGAATAACCCCAAATAAGTGAACCAATAGACATAAATCTAAGCAGTTCGGTAACCCACATGCTATTCCTTTTTAATTTTAATAAAATTAAAAAAATAAAAAGAGCGAAAATAATTATTAAACTTAAGATCCTATTTAATAATAAAAAAAAGTTTGTGACATTATATGCAAGTTTATTCCAAAGGCCTTTAAGGTTGTCGACCATTAAGTTTTCGCTGTCAATCGGGGGTTTGCCAGGGTTGATAAAATTTGGATGTATGGGGTTGTGTTTCAGAAAATTTTTAGTAAAAGTTTGAACGGAATTATAAGTTATCTTATTGTCAAATGTAAGTGTATCTATAATACTGAATCCGTCGTCCAAGCTTTTCACTAAAATTGTTGCATTTGATATGCCATTTTTACCAAGAACTATGCATGAGGCATATAGACTGGAATTACATAGATTCTTTAAAGCGGTTTTCTCATCTTCAGGATTAAATCTTAAAAGAACTTCATAGCTAGGTGGTTCGGTATATACCTTTTTGGTGCGTTTGAATGTGTGTACATACTGAATAGAGGGATTTTTACTACAACTCCATGACGCTATTTCCAAATAGGGTGAGTCTATTGAAAAAATTAGCGAATTGCTATAAATAGCTTGATCATCTGCATTCAGGTTCAATCGAGCACAAATTTTTTTTGATTCTATGATATCTGAAATATCATTTGTTATTACAAGTTCCACGGCAATGGCCGAAGTAATTTGCAAAATAAACAGAAAATATAAAACGAATATTTTTTTAATCACCTTTTTTCCTGCCTGATTAATAAAATAACTTGCCATTTAATTTAGTTTTAGGTTATAAATTCTTTAACTAATTCTAACCCAATAATTATTAGTTACAAAATCAGGAAGGAGAACTTGGAAAAATGAAGATAAAAAAACATTTTTTATCGCTAATGGCGGTGTGCGGCCTATTTTTAGGTCAATTGACTTGTGCCCACCGCAATTTAGATGACCGTCCAAAGCTGACTATTGTTCTTGTTGTCGATCAGTTTGCATATCATTATATCCCAAAGCTTGGTAAAAATTTTAAATACGGTTTGAGATACTTATTTGAAAATGGAGTTGTGTACGGTAATGCGTATCATCCTCACGGTGTTCCTGAAACAACTCCTGGGCACCACGGTATCAGTACGGGTACAGTTCCTAAAGATCACGGGGCTGTTGGCAATGATTGGCTTGATCAAAATGGGATACATGTTACATATGCTGATGATCCCGATAGCCCAAGCTTGACCACCAAGGAAGGTACTAAAGGATTCTCACCTCGAAAAACACGGGTAGATAATTTATCTGATCAATTTGTTCTCAAAACATCTCCGGATACGGTTTGCAAAGTTTTTTCAATGGCCTTGAAAAATTATCCTGCCATTTCGATGGCAGGAAGAACGGGGAAGGCTTTTTGGCTTGATCCTGACAGTGGGGATTTCTCTTCTAGCGCTGCGTACTTTAATGCTTTGCCGGATTGGGTTGTAGAGTTTAATCAGAAGAAAAAAGCCGAAAAATTGAAGTCAAAAATTTGGGAATTGATATATTCCGAAGATTCAAAAAAATACGACTTTCCATATATAAGAAATTATGATTATGCAGGATTTGAAAAATCTATGATCGGTGCTAATTCCGATACAATAATAAACAATTCAAGTGAGAATAAATATTATACGCACCACAAGACTGCAAATTCTAGTAAGTATTATATGTTTATGAAAACCCCATTTTCAGGTAAGCTTTTATTAAAATTTGCTAAAAACTGTATTGATGCAAATTTAAGTTTAAAAAATAACGATAAAATGCTTTTGTGGGTATCTTTGAGCAATCTTGATCTATTATGTCACTTTTATGGGCCGCATTGCATTGAAACAATTGATTTGATTTACCATATTGATAAGCAAATTAAAAATTTTATTGAGTATGTCAATAAACGAGTTGGAGAAAAGGATTATTTGATTGTTTTGACGGCGGATCACGGAATTTGTCCGATTCCTGAGATTATGGAGAAACAGGGTTTTGAAATGGCAAAGAGAATTTCCGCAATGCCTCTTGTGAAAAATTTAAATGAGATGATAAAAGAGAAATATGGAGTTGATAAGCTTGTTTTGGATTTTGAGCCGACTTACTTCAGACTTGATAGTAAGGTTCTTGATAAATTTGATGATGCTGTAAGGAGGGACGTTTACAATTCAATATTAGACTATTTGAGATCTGTTAAGGGTATCAAGAATGTGTGGACATTTGATGAGCTTGCGAATTCCACGTTTGAGCCATATCAACTTGAGAGTTTTTATAAAAACCAACTCTATAAAGGTCGTTCAGGAGATATTATATGCCAACCTGAGCCTTACTGCCAGATTACTAAATATCCAACAGGAACTTCGCACATGTCTCCATACGAATATGATACGCACGTTCCTCTGGTAATTTATCAAAAAGGTAAATTTGAAAGGAAGGTAATAAATGATAAAGTTTGGATTCCGCAGCTACCTATAACGCTTGCAAAAATTTTAGGAGTTGTTGTACCAAGCGCATCTACATATGATCCATTGCCCGGATTAAAAATTTAAGGAAATTATATGAAATTTATCTCTAATATTTCTAATTTGCTGTTTTGGTTTTGTATTATAGCAGGACTCATCTTTTTGTTTGCAATACCAACGTCGAAAAAAGTTTTCAAGATAAAAAAAATCAAAAAGCAGGTTTACGACGATTTAAAGTATCCATTTGAGTTGCCTAAATTAAAATTTGCTTATAATGCACTTGAGCCATACATAGATGAAAAGACATTGGGTATTCATCATACAAAACATCATCAAGGCTATATCGACGGCCTAAACAAGGTAATGAGTAATTTTCCGGAGTATCAAAAATACTCGCTCGAAGAGCTTCTCTTCAATTTAAATGCACTCCCGGATGGGTTGAGGGAAGCTGTAAAAAGTTTTGGGGGTGGGCATTTTAATCATGCGTTGTTTTGGGATATGCTATGCGGAAAAAACAATTTGAACAATGAACCGTCCGAATTGCTTCTTGAGAAAATAAATAAAACATTTAAATCGTTTGAAGACTTTAAGCAGGATTTTTTAAAGCAAGCCCTAAGTATCATAGGAAGTGGATGGGTATGGCTTTGCGTTGATAAGTTTGGTGAGCTTGTGATTGTTTCAACGTACAATCATGAAACTCCATATGCTTTGAAAATGCAACCGATTCTCTTGTTAGATGTTTGGGAGCATGCATATTATTTGAAGTATCAAAATAGACGTGCAGAATTTGTTGCAGCCTGGTGGAATATCATTGATTGGAAATTTGTTGAACGACTTTATTTTAAATTCATGCAAAAATAGGCTTTAAATACTGGGAGAGACATGAAACTAAAATATATTTATCACTTGCTCGTAGGTATACTTTTTTTAATTCAGGTTCAGGATGCCTTACCTGTGACCCCACCGAAGGTTACAGTGGTTATTGTGGTTGATCAATTTGCCTATCATTACACTCAAAAGCTTTCCCAGTATTTTTTATACGGATTTAAACAGCTTTTGGATGAGGGTGTTGTATTTGAAAATGCGCTTCATCCGCATGGAATTCCAACAACGGCAATAGGGCATACCACAATAAGCACCGGCGCTTTGGCCAAGGATCATGGTGTTATACTGAATAGTTGGATCGAAAATGGAAAAGATACGGAATTTGGTAAAGACGAAGATCCTAATTCTGCCACATTAGTGAAAAAAGGATTGAAGGGTTACGGCTTTTCTGCAAAGCACATACTGGTGGATACACTTTCCGATCAATTTGTTATGAATTCAAGACCTTACAAAAAGAATTATGTCTATGCAATTTCTTATAAGCCCCGTTCGGCAATTGGAATGGCCGGCAAACTTGGAAAAGCAATATGGTTTGATAAAAATTTAAAGTACTTTACCTCAAGCAAGGCCTACTTTAACAAGATTCCAAGATGGCTTTGGAATTTTAATAAAACTTACAATATCAAGAAGATTGACAGAATAAACTGGGGTTTAAGTTATCCACAAGAGAGTGAGCCCTACCAATTTTATAATACCAGGGATTATGCATTTTCAAGAAGTGATGAGCCGATGGCCGGAAAATCTATAAAAATTAACGGGGAAAAATCGGACAAACTTTTCCGGCAAACGCCTGAGTCAAACAATCTTCTTTTACGTCTGGCAAAAAAATGTATAAATTTTAATTTTAACAGAATGAATGATGATGATAAGCTGCTTTTGTGGGTTTCTCTTTCAAGTCTTGATGCATTGGGACACATTTTTGGACCGTACAGTATTGAGGTAACTGATATGATTTATCATCTAGACAGGCAGTTAGATATTTTCATGCAAAACGTTCAGGATCTGGTCGGTGCTGAAAATGTCTTGTTTGTTTTGACTGCAGATCACGGTGTTGCACCAATTCCGGAACTTTTACAAAAAGAGGGATTTTCTTCTGCAAGAAGGCTTGATTCGGTTGATTTGCAAAGCAAGTTAAATGATATGGTAGAAAAAAAATTTGGAATAAAAAATATTGTCCAGTCTTTCAAGACAAATCAAATTTACCTTGATCATAAAATTAAGAATAGTTTAGACAAAAATAGACTTGACCTAATTATTGGAGAAATTAAAAAATACTTAGCAAAACAGGATGCGATTAAGATCTGTTGGACAAAGGAGGATCTTGAACGGGCTAAATTCCCCAAAGATTATTTTGAACAGCTTTATAAAAATCAATTTTATACAAAACGTTCCGGGGATCTGATTTTTATGCCACAAGCATATAGCTCAATAATAAAACATTCCAAAGGTACTACCCATCGTTCACCATTTGATTATGATGTGCACGTTCCAATAATATTCTATCGAGAGGGTGTGCTTAAGAGAAAAAAGGTTTCCCAAAAAGTTTATACCACACAAATTGCAAAAACATTAGCAAAAATGTTAAAGGTCCCTAGCCCCTCCGCATCTTCCAATAATGACTTATTGGGGTAGTAGCTTTTGGACAAATTGTAATAAAATGTTACGTGCGTGTAGGCTTTGATATTTTCCCTTTACATGGTTATCAAATTGTTTAGAATCTGTACATCCAGTTCGGGCTAAATTAAGGGAAAATAAATGAAACAATTTGTTGCTAAGTTGCAAAGAGGAGAATCATTAAGGGAGATATTTTTTTACTGGTTTCCAGAACTCATATCTTCTGCAATTCTAGTATCTCTTCCCCCCATTATCGATTCTTATTTGGTTTCCGGCCTGGGCTCAAATACTTTGTATGGTGCTCTTGGGATGGCTGTTAATTTTGTTCATTTTTTGATAAAACTTGCAGAAACTATTCCCGTTGCAGCAATGGCGATTATTGGTCGGTATAACGGAAGTCAAAATTATGAGGAGTGTGGTAAGTATATTTTCCCAACCATATGTGCCGGACTTGTGATCGGACTGTCACAATTTATTTTGGTATTTATAGGAGGGGGGATGCTGTTTGGGTTGCTGGGTATGCCAGAAAAGATGATAACGGCAGGCGTTCCATTTTTAAAACTTAAATCCTTTGCGGCCCTTTTAACTTTTGTTGCAATGGCTCTGATTGGGTTTATGAGAGCTGTCAAAAACACACGTGTTCCCATGATGCTTAACTTGGTAGGGGTTGGGATTTATATCTTTTTTGATGTTGCTTTTGTTAAGGGTTCCTGGGGTTTTAATTCTTATGGATTGCTTGGGCCTGCAATTGCATCCGTGATTCAAT
>CAZSLQ010000007.1:19320-20662 GCA_964607885.1 uncultured Pseudomonadota bacterium | reverse complement strand
GTTTTTATGATTGCAATAGCGCTGTTTTATATTTTCTACAATCCCGATTATAAAAAGTATTTTTTGGGAATTACGTTTGCATTATTTGATTTTGGGCGCATAGCACATGTTTTTAGGCTTAGTTGGCCAATTATGATAGATAAGGGAACTCTTGCATTATCATATGTTTGGCTTTCCGGACTTATCGGACACATGGGCAAATATGCAATTGTTACTTATGATGTTGTTAAAAATCTTGAAAGATTTGCTATTTTGCCGGCAGTAGCAGGAGCACAGATTATTACATTTCTTGTAAGCAACAGATTAGGTGCGGATGATCCTGAAGGTGCCACCGCAAATATAAAGAAAATTTTGTTGTTTACCGGTTTAATTGAAGTTATCGCCTTGACGATTCTTTCTGTCAATTCGACTTTTTTTGTGAGTTTTTTTGATCCGAAACATAAATTTACGGTTACGGCTGCGGCAATTTTACCGCTGATTAGCTTACTTGTCGTTTTTGATTGTATTCAGTTAATTCTTGCCGGAGCATTGAGGGGCGCAGGAGACGTTAAGGCTGTTATGTGGGGTCGCGCGCTCTCTTGTTTCCTGTTTTTTGTCCCAATTTCTCTGTTTTTCAGTTGGATTCCTATTGAAAATCAAGTAATAAAATTTACATTGCTTTATGGCTCTTTTTATTTTAATACCGCTGTAATGGGTATTATATTTTTGTACAGGATTAGGAGCCATAAATGGCAAAAAAAGATTTGACTATATATTGATCAAGGACAAAAATGGCTGATTTTAATAAAGAAGAGTTGCTTAAAATAGCAAAGCTGTCTGCATTGAATTTATCTGAAAAAGAGGCTGATACGTTTACGCAGCAGTTAAACAAGGTTTTAGATTTTGTTGAACAAATTAAAGAAGTAGAGGTATCACAACAATCAGGCGCGATTAAAAATGTAAATGTTTTAAGATTGGACGAAGTTATTCCTACTGATTCGAATGAAATTCTGAATTTGTCTCCTGATCGACAGGAGAGTTATTTTGTTGTTCCAAAAATTTTAGATGAAAATAAGGGCTCAGCATGTTAAACCCTTTTATTACGATAAAAGAGCTTAGGGAAAAAATTGACAAGAAAGAGGTCTCTGGAAAAGAGGTTGTTAGCTTTTATCTTGATAGAATAAAAAAGCATGATGAAAAGATTAACAGCATAATTGAAAGCTTTCAGGATGCGTCCTTCCAAGAAGATGTAAATGGTCCTCTTGCAGGTATCCCATATGTTTTAAAGGATATAATTTGCCAGAAAGGGCGGATAGCTTCAGCCGGTTCCAAAGTTTTGTACAATTATAAGGCACCTTACGAT
>CAZSLQ010000007.1:10944-19310 GCA_964607885.1 uncultured Pseudomonadota bacterium | reverse complement strand
ACGCCCGTTTGAAAAAAGCTGGAGCGGTAAGTATTGGACGGGCAAATTGTGATGAATTTGCAATGGGGGCATCAGGTGAATATTCTGCCTATGGTCCGACTCGTAATCCATGGGATATTTCAAGAGTTTCTGGAGGTTCAAGTTCAGGATCCGCTGCCAGCGTTGCGGCAGGGCTAGTTCCATTCGCTCTTGGAACTGAAACCGGTGGATCTGTGCGTAATCCTGCGTCATACTGCAATTTGGTTGGATTGTATCCCACTTATGGTTTGCACTCAAGGTTTGGTGTTATGGCATTTGCTTCGTCGTTTGATCAAGTTGGCCCAATCACTCGTACCGTTTATGATAATGCCCTAATAACCACGGCTCTTTCAGGTAATGATCCAAAAGATTCGACTACATTTCAAATGGCTCCAAAAGATTATACGAAAAATTTGGATGGCAAACTTCCTGCAAATCTTAAAATCGGAATAATAAAAGACGCATTAGGTCAAGGTGTAGATCCTCAAATTCAAACCGCATTCCAGGATGCAATTGAGCAGTTGAAGAAACTTGGCGCTACGATTAAGTTGATAGATCTACCTTATTTAAAATATGGAAATGCCGTTTACTTCATTATCTCACGTGCTGAGGGAGCATCAAATTTATCCAGGTTCGATGGAAGTTTGTATGGTATGCGTAGTAAAGATAATCAAAATTTATTTGATATGTATTTAAAGACGCGCCAAGAGGGTTTTGGGCAGGAGGTAAAAACTAGAATTTTGACAGGCAATTATGTTCTTTGTGCAGGTCATAAAGATGCCTATTATAAAAAGGCTCAGGCTGTCAGAGAGATGATTAGGGCTGATTTTGATAATGCTTTTCAAGATGTTGATGTTTTAACAAGTCCAACAATTTCAATGTTGCCGTTCAAAATAGGAGAGCTTGCTTTTGATCCTGTGGCAATGTATCTGGCGGATATATTTAATGTTCCCAATTGTGTAATAGGAACCCCTGCAATATCTATTCCGGGAGGTTTTTCAAAGGAAAATCTTCCTATAGGAATTCAATTCTTAGGGCCAAGATTGTCTGAAGAATTGTTGTATAAAATAGCGTATGCATTTGAACAAAGTACGGATTATCACTTGAGGCACCCAAAAAATTATGAATGATTTTTGGCAAAGTAAAATTAAAATTGCGAACCGGGAGTATCTGCGCTTTATGGCGGCTCCCTTGGATGGGATTACCGACTCACCATTCAGGCAGTTGATTCGTGACTTTTCGCCTATGGAGTTGTTGTTTACCGAAATGCGTCATGTGGCTCTTGTTGCAAATGAGAAGACTGGAATCTCATTAAGATATGATCCAATAGAATTACCCCTGGCGTTTCAATTTTCAGCAAACAAGGTAGATTTTATCGAGCAGGCAGTTGAGAAGGTTATAGCAGCCGGTTTCTCTTCAATTAATTTAAACTGCGGTTGTCCCGCTAAGACTGTTGTTAAATCAAGTTGCGGGTCTTCATTGATGGGTGATCCTGAAAGGCTTGAGAATCTTATAAAAATTTTTGTAAAAGCAATTAATAAACGCGTTTCTTTCACAATTAAAATAAGAGCCGGATTTAAAACTAAAAATGCCGTTGAAATTGCGAAGATGGCGCAAGACTGCGGTGTTGATGCTATAATAATTCATCCTCGAACCCAACCTGAGGGCTTTGCGTCTCGACTTGATTATGAATTAACCAAAAAAGTTAAAGAGTCCATCTCGATTCCACTGGTTTTTTCCGGTAATATTTCAACGTTTGAAATTGCAAAAAAAGTATATGAGTCAACCGGATGTGACGGGTTTATGATAGGAAGAGCTTTGTGGGGATCTCCTTGGAAAATAAGGGAGATTACGGATGCTTCTCAAGGTAAAGTTTTCCAGTTTACGAATAAATTAGCATTGCGGTATGCAGAAAAGCATCTTAATCTGAATATTAAATTTTATGGTCCTAATGGATTTATTCCATTTAAGAAACAGTTGGGGCAGTATATACGCTTTGTTCCGCAAGCTGCTGAGTGGCGAAAAAAGTTGCTTCGATCCAAAACGGAACCGGAAATGCGCATGGTTCTAAATCAGTTGAACAAAGAGCAAGAGGTAGAGGTTTAGCTCGTGAATATATTTGTTAAAAAGGGGCTATTGGGGTTGTCTATTTTTTTATTGTCTTTTTTTGTTGCAAATCAGATACTGTTTTTTCAAGATGGTTTGTTGGAGCGTTATGCTACAAATATTGCATATCCTTTTGTTTATGTTGCAACCGGAATTTCGAATTTCATCCATAAATGTGTTGAACGTAAGGAGTCTTATGAGCAACTTAGGTCTGAGCTTAAAATTTTACGCCAGAAGTATGACGATGTTTGCAGTGAGAATATAAAAATTAAAGCAACTATTAATTTTGACCTTGATACCAAGGATTTGCGCGAATTTAAGGAGCGCTATAATTTTGAGAAATTATTGTTAGCCAAAATTCTTGTAAAAAATTTGAAACGGGACAGCCAGTTTTTTTTAATTAATCGCGGCAAATTTTCCGGTGCGAAAAAAAATATGGTTGGAATTTATAAAACGCAACTTCTTGGGAAAATTACAGAGGTTTACGATTATTATAGTAAATTGACACTTATTACAGATGAATCATGCAAGGTTGCAGCTTATACCGGTTCAACGAAGGCAACGGGCATAGTTGTGGGACAGAATAAAATGAATCTTTGTAAAATGAATTATGTTAGTCATCTTTTGGATGTGGACGATAACGATCTTGTTTTTTCTAGCGGTAAAGGCCTAGTTTTTCCCGAAGGTTTTTGTATTGGTAAGATTATAAAACATCTTCATTCTCATGACTCGCTTTATCACGACATTGAGATCGAACCGATGATTAACATAAAAGCCGTAAAATACTGCTTGCTAACGGATATTTCGCAAACTTACTCCGTTAATCCTGAATGTAATCAAGTGCCTGAAAGCCAAAAGAAAGAAATTTTATGTGTGCGATAGGCATATTTGACTCCGGAGTTGGGGGTCTTGGAATTTTTAAGGCAGTTGTGCAGTATCTTCCTGCAGAGGATATCATTTACCTTGCCGACAATAAGAACTCCCCTTTTGGGCAAAAAACTACAGAAGAGTTACATCAAATCACCAGTAAAATTTTAGACTATCTTATTTATGTGCATAATATCAAACTTGCCGTTGTTGCCTGTAATACGGCATCTGTTTCAAGCCTTGCCTATTTACGCGAAAAATATTCAATACCAATTGTTGGAACGGTACCGGTTGTAAAGCCGGCTTGCGAACTTTCTAAGGCCAAAAAAGTGGCAATTTTGGCTACGTTACACACAGCAAATAGTGATTATCAAAAAAATCTGATTTCCCAATTTGGTGGAGGGATAGAGGTTTTAAGTATAGCTTGTCCCGACTTGGTTGACTTAATTGAGGCAGGTTTGCTTGAAGATATTCGTATTGAGGATAGGCTTAAAACGTACCTTGCCCCGGCAATAAAAAACGGAGTTGATGTGGTTGGTCTTGCATGTACGCATTATCCATTTTTAAGAGAACAAATGCGGAGAATATTACCGGCAGGAGTTGAGATTATTGATTCTAATGATTCAGTTGCCAGACAAGTGTTTAAGGTGAATTCTAAAATACCTGTTGATCAAGCTGAAGTACAAAAAAAATCAGGGGAATACTCATTTTATGTTACCAAACAACCGGAGAAGTTCCAGGCTGTTGCTCAAAATCTTATTGGCCAGATGGTTAGTGATATTTCATTAATTTCGTTATAGATACTTTTTATCTTTTAATTCATCTGGGAGATATTGCTGATTTGAGCTATCTTCTATGGGGGTATATTTGTATCCCTTTCCGTATCCTAATTTTTCCATCAGTTTTGTGGGTGCATTTCTTAGATGCATAGGTACAGGTAAATTTCCATGAGCCACCACATCTTTTTTGGCTCTATTGTAAGCAAAGTAAGCGCTGACGCTTTTCTTGGCATTTGAGAGATAAATTACAAGCTGAGCTAAATGTACGCTGCACTCGGGCATGCCTAATTTATGACAAGCATCAAATGTTGCATTGGCCAACACAACTGCAAAGTTATCGGCGAGTCCAACATCTTCCGAGGCAAAACGTAAAAGCCTACGAGCAACATAAATCGGATCTTCTCCCCCTTCAAGCATTCTTGCAAGCCAGTAGAGAGCTGCATTTACGTCACCACCTCGCATTGATTTGTGTAATGCTGAGATTATATTGTAATGTTCTTCTCCTGTTTTATCATAATAAAGATGAGATTTTTGAAGTATTTTTTTTAATAGTTCCTGGGTAATTGTTGAGGATTGTTTTGTTGCTGCCTCAAGAGTATTTAGTGCTACTCTTGCATCTCCATTGGCAATTTGAGCCAGATGTAAAACTGTTTCAGTATCAATGTTTATGTTTTTTTGTCCAAGTCCATTTTTGCTATCAGAAAGGGCGCGTTGTATTATTTTTTCGATGTCTTTAGTTGTAAGTTTATTTAAAACTACAACTGAGCTTCTGGAAACCAGTGCTGAAATCACCTCGAAGCTTGGATTTTCTGTGGTTGCCCCTATTAAGGTTACCGTTCCATTTTCAACATAGGGGAGAAGCGCGTCTTGTTGAGCTTTGTTCCACCTATGTATCTCATCAATAAAAAGAACGGTTTTACTACCAAAGCTTTTGTTTGTCTCAGCTTGTTGTATTACTGAGATAAGATCACTTTTTCCACTGGCTACTCCACTTAGCTTAACAAAATATGATTTAGTCTGATGTGCAATAATTGATGCCAAAGTAGTTTTACCTGTGCCTGGTGGTCCCCATAAAATCATAGATGGAATCTGGTCGGTTTCAATTGCTTTTCTAAGAAATGCCTCTTCACCGGTTAATTGCTCGTGCCCGAAAAAATCTTCAAGTTTGGTAGGACGCATTCTGTCTGCAAGAGGAATGTTGTTTTGATTTTGTTTATTTGTAATCATGAGAAAAGTATAGCTTTTCAACGCGTTTTTTCAATTGTAATATCATTATGTGTTTTTTGTAAAAAACTTTATTTTTATTGCATTTGGCGCTATTATGCCTTAAAGGAGCTTTTCTTAATATTTTTTTTAAAGGGTGTGTGATGAATAAGTATTTGTTTTTTGGTGTAATTCTTGTCTTGGGGGTGATTGTTTCTATTTACCATCTTTTAGGAGATAAGGTGATGGATAAAAAAGTTTTATTCGTGTTAATGCCGGAGGGGTATCAGGATTTTGAATTTAATGAGCCATATGAGATCCTGAAAAATAAGGGATTTAATGTAGATGTGGCCGGATTGAGGTCAGGAATTGCAACCGGTAAACTTGGGGGAAGTTTTACTCCCAATCTTGTTTTGACAGACATGTCGGATGAGGATTTTGAAAAGTATGATGCATTGGTAATTCCGGGTGGGCCTGGTTCTGTACAGTACCTCTGGGATAATGATAAGCTTAAATCGACAATTAAATATTTTTATGAAAATAAAAAGCTTGTCGCTTCTATATGTTATGCGGTTATTGCTGTTGTTAAGACTGGAATTTTAAAAGGCAAAAAAGCAACGGTATTTCCTTCAGATGAAGCCAAAGGAATTTTTAAGCAAGAGGGTGTTGAATTTGCTGAGCAAGGTTGTGTTGTTGATGTGAAAGACAATATGATTACCGCTCAAAGTCCAATGTTTGCAAAAGAATTTGGTAGAAAAATCCTGGAAGTGCTGGAATAAAGAGGGTCAGAATGTCAAAAAAAGTTGCAACATCTCTGTTGGGGATGCATCCCAAAACTTTAGCTGTCGGTGTTTATACTCCGTATGTGAAGATTTCAGATGCGGATAATTATTTTGAAGAGTTTTTGAGTTTGATCAAAACTTTAGGTATGCAATATGACGAAACATGGTTTACCAAAGTAAGGTCTGTCGACCCCAATACTTTTTTTACTAAAGGAAAGCTTGAGGAGTTAAAAATCATCTGTGATCAGAAAGAGATAGAAGTTATAATATTTTCTGAGCAGTTGAATCCCTTGCAAGAGCGCAATTTAGAGGATCTCCTGGGATGCAATATAATGGATAGGGAGCAGCTTATTCTTGAAATTTTCAAGAAATCTGCGCATACGGCTGAGGGTAAAATTCAGGTTGAGATGGCAGAGATTAATTTTTTAAAAACTAGAATAATAGGCAAAGGTGTTGAGTACTCGCAGCAGCTAGGGGTTATAGGAACAAAAGGGCGGGGGGAGACGGCTACAGAAAAAATGCGTCGAGTATTTGCGGATAAATTGCGTCAGGCAAAACAGAAGCTTGAAGTACTGCAAAAAGCCAGAGAAAATCAACGCAAACGTCGTCTGAGTTCTAATATTCCCCAACTATGTATTATTGGATACACAAATGCTGGGAAGTCTAGTTTGCTGAATATCCTAACAAGAAGTTCGGTCCTGATAGAGGACAAGCTTTTCGCAACTCTTGATACTACTACAAGGGAGTATTTTGTTGGAGGGAAAACTAAGATTTTAATTTCAGATACTGTAGGATTTATAAGCCAGTTACCACATAATTTAGTTGAAGCTTTTAAGTCGACTCTTGATGAGTTAAGATTTGCAAGCTTGTTGCTACATGTTGTTGATGCCGACAATGCAGAATGGCGAAGCCAAATTCAGATTGTGAATGAAACTGTAAAAGATCTTGGAGTTGAAAAGCCTATGCTATATGTTTTCAATAAAATTGACAAGATTTCTCAAGATGAATTGGAACAGTTAAAGAAGGAATTTAATGATTTTCAACCGCACGTTTTAATTCATACAAAATCCAAAGAAGGAGTGAAACAACTTATTGATTTTTTATTGATAAGTAAATTTTGATTTAGGGAGTTTTATGAAAATTGCGATAAATGGTTTTGGTCGGATTGGACGATCATTTTTACGTGCAATACTTTTAGATAAAAAAGTAAAAGATGCGCTTGAGGTTGTTGCAATAAACCTTGGGCCTAGTAAAGAGGTCAAATTGGATCTCTTATTCAAATATGATTCAATTATGAGGGAGTTCCCCGGCTCTGTTGAGTTTAAAGACGGTGTTTTTTATGCCGATGAGAAAAAAATTCAAATTTTCACAGAGGCCGATCCATTAAAATTACCATGGAGTGACTTAGGAATTGATTGGGTGGTTGAGGCTTCAGGAAAATTTACATCACGTGAAAAGGCAAGCTTGCACTTGACTGCCGGTTGCAAAAATGTTCTTGTGACAGCTCCTGTTACAGATGCTGATGTAACTATTGTTCCCGGTGTAAACAGTGATGCTTTCGATGTTAGTAGACATAAAATAGTTGCTTTGGGCAGTTGTACGACAAATGCTTTTGCGCCTGTTGTGAAAATAATCAATGAAAGCTTTGGTCTTACCAGCGGAATGATGACTACCGTTCATGCGTATACAAATGATCAGGTTTTGCTTGATGTTGAGCATAAGGATCCTAGAAGGGCAAGGGCCGCAGCAATTAACATAGTTCCGACAAAGACAGGGGCAGTTGGCCGGCAAGATAGAAGCCGTTGCGATTCGGGTTCCCGTTCCGGTTGTTTCTATTGTTGATTTTACATTTTCCGCATCAAAAAAATTAACGGTGCAAGATATTAACCAGGCCTTTTTGAAGTATGCAAATGGTGATATGAAGGGAATCCTGCAATTTGTTACAGATCCACTGGTGTCGTCGGATTTTATTGGAAACCCTCATTCTTGTATTTTTGACAGTCTTTTGAAGGATTTTTTACTTCACATATGAATAAAGTTTGTCTAAACTACTAGTAAGTTATTGGTAGGGCCCATAGCTCAGTCGGTCAGAGCAGTCGGCTCATAACCGAAAGGTCCCTGGTTCAAGTCCAGGTGGGCCCACCATATCTTTCTCGAGCATTTGTCATAAATTCTGAAAAACTTCAGCCAAAAGGGTCATCTAATGGTCGTAAAAGCTCTCTGGCAAAATTTAAAAGATTTGGTTGATTTCGATAAAAAAATTTTTAAAATAATAAGCGAAATCGATTCATCCAAAAAAGCTGCAGATCAAGACGCTAACCAGATTCCTAAATTAAGAGCTGTACTTGAAGGGAAAAAACAGGTTTGTACTCAATTACAAAAAAGTATTGATTCTCTTGAGTTAGATGCAAAGTTGTTTGAGGGTGAGGAAAAATCTAAAAAATCAAAATTGGACAGTGTGAAAAATCAAAAGGAGTATGTGGCTCTTGAAAGTGAGATGGAGCATGCTCGTAATAAACGCATAAAAATCGAGAATCAGATTACTGAATACTGGTATCAACTTGAGCAGGCTAAAAATGATTATGAGATTGAAAGTAACAAGCTCGCGCAA
>CAZSLQ010000007.1:0-10934 GCA_964607885.1 uncultured Pseudomonadota bacterium | reverse complement strand
CAACAGGAGGAGTTACTTACAAAAGATTTATTGATAAGGCAAGAGCGTATAAATGATTTGACACAACAGATTAACGTGTTGAATGAGGAACGAAAATCTATTTCAGATAAAATCCCTGCAGACTGGCTTGCCAAGTATGAAAGAATGAAGCATAACGTTGACGATCCGATTGTTCCGGTTATTAATGGTAGTTGTAGCGCCTGTTATTACACAGTTTTGTATCAGGATTTATTGAAATTAAAAAAATCCGGTGTTCTTCCGTGTCGTAATTGTTACAGATTTTTGTATTATGATGAGGATGAGGAAAAAGCCTTGTTGCAGGCTAAGTTTTAATTAGCCTGAAGGGATGTTATGGAAACGCAGCTTTCTTTGTTTGGTGTTAAAAAAAAACAGGATAAGGAAAAAGAAATAACTGAGCAGTTGCAGGTTTTTGTAGATGGGGCTGCAAGGGGAAATCCTGGTCCTGCCGGGGCCGGGATTTATATTTTACATAAAGATCAAGAGATAAGGGAGTCTTTTTTTTTAGGAGAAAAAACAAATAATCAAGCTGAGTATTTTGCTTTAATATTGGCATTGTATATATTGATACAAAAATTAGATAAAGATAGTTTTAAAACAATATTTTTAACGATTAATTCTGATTCTGAGTTGCTGGTAAAACAACTAAATGGTTCTTATAAGATTAAAAACCCAATCCTGATTAAATTAAATAATGTTGTAACAAAATCTCTTCGTGGTATTCCGCATAAATTTGTACATGTTTTACGAGATAAAAATAAAGTTGCGGATAAACTTGCAAATGAGGGTATAGATAAAAAGAAAAAAATTCCTACTAATTTTTTGAATTTTCTGGCAGACTTTAACGAAATTGACGATGTTTTTGAATTGCTAAAAAAGTAACAATAGAATAAATAAATATAGAATATGCATGATGAATTTACATAAACGAACTTTTTACCTGTTTTTGTTTTCGTGTTTGTTGATAGTTACCAGAATTGTCATGAATGAGTTGCAGGATACCTCTCAAGAGCAGGGATATGATTTGGGAGGTGGGGTTTATATTACTCCCAAAGTTATTCGTGTTTTAATTGATGAAAAAAAAACGGATAACGCTGTTACTCTTACAATCAAGGCGAATCAAGGATTTGTTTTAGAGAGTCCGGGTGGTTCAAAGGTTACTGCATTATTTAACGATAAGAATGTTGATGTGATCGCCAAAAAAGGCAAACTTTATTTGCGGTGCTCTGATCAAAAGTTTCGCCACATAAGATATGATGATTTGGAGGTTTATGCCTCTCAAGGGTACTTAAGTGTTAATGGTAAGAATTATGAGGGAAGTGTAAATATTAGGATAGATCCTTTAACAGGGAATGTGCTTTTAATTAATCGGCTTGATGTTGATGACTATGTTTGTTCTGTTTTGAGGTCAGAGAGTGTTCCATCTTGGCCGCTTGAAATGCAAAAGGTTCAGGCGATTGCTTCACGAAGTTATGCTTTGTACCACATGAAACAAGCAAGATTGAAAAATCCGCGAAGTTTTTATGACATTAAAAACACAATTTCAAATCAGGTTTATGAAGGGGTTCATAAATTTAAAAATTTGAGGGATGCCGTTGATCAGACTCATGGATTGGTGCTGACTTACAAAGGTGATATTGCTTTAACAATGTTTGATACGTGTTGCGGTGGTATTATTCCGTCAAAAATGCGAAAGAATAGAAAGTGTTTGCCATACTTACGTCGCAATGAGCCTTGCACTTTTTGTAAAATCTCTTCTTTTTACCGAAGTCAGTTGATTTATAAAAAGGATCATTTTTTAAATATCGCCAAGGCAAGCCCAGCGCTAAAACGCCGTCTAGAGGGATTCGGTAATAAGTTACATGATATACAGGTTATTGATCGCGATTCTGCAGGAGTTGTTCATAAGGTGCGCCTTGCAGGCCGAAAGTATGTGAATATCTCAGGGACAGAACTTATATCTTTATTTGGAAATAAGGTTAAAAGTTTGGCGTTTAATATAAAACCTGACGGGGATAAACTAATTTTTGCAATAAAGGGATGGAGCCATTTTAATGGATTGTGTCAATGGGGAGCACGAGCATTGGTATCTAAAGGGTGGGATCATAAAAAAATTCTAAATTTTTATTACCCGGGAACTAGCTTGAATAAATTGAGATAATATCTTGTAAAGGAGGAAGGGATGCCTAGATACAAAACCCATTTGGCCTTTGGTTTTTTTTCGTATCTTGTGTTTATCTATTTGAGTTTTATTTTAGTGCATTTTTGCCCAACTTTCTTACAGATTATTGGATGTTTTTTATGTTCTATCCTTGGTTCTATTTTTCCTGATATTGACACTACCAGCAAAATGCAGAGATTGTTCTTTATATTTTCTAGTTTAGTTATATTTGGTTCTATAGTATTTAGACTCTGGTTTTTGTTTTTTAATTTAAGCTTTATAACTGTTTTTGTTACCCTTTTAAAGCATAGAACTATTACGCATAATGCGTGGGTTCTTTTGGGGCTATCCGTTTTGCCCATACTTCTTGGTTTTTTGTGTTGTGGGAATCTTGTGTTTGATATATTTCTAGGTGCTTTTTGCTTCTTAATTGGTGCATTTTCGCATATTTTACTGGATTTTCTATTCTAAAGTGAGCCTTTGCACTGATTATGGTTTTGGTGTAAAATTATATATATAATTCAATTTGTATTTTAATGGGGGTCTAAGATGAAATTTTTAGAGTCAGCTAAGGCTGCTTTTATTTTATTATGTTTTTCTATTGTTAATCCGTTATTTGGAATAAAAGAATCGCCAAAAAGTGAGTTGTCAAAGCTTATAGATACGGATAAATTGGTTAATTTATTTTCGAGTGTTGAGGCTTCGGTTCCTATCCATGAAGGTCTTAGGTCAGCTCAGGGAAAAGACGTTCTTAAGCGCCTTTTTAATTCTCCACTAAAATCTATTGAACCATTAAGGTTACGTCAAGATTTATTAAAAAGACTTGTGGAGATGCCTGGAAATGATTTTAGTCAAATTAGGGATTCTGTTGAAAAGATGTTGGATAAAATTGCAAAAGCTATTGATCTAATCAAGGGTATTCAACGCGATGATAAAAAATTAGAAGAGTTTAAGGCTAACATAACAAATTTTAGACCTGACCTTCACAATCCAATATTGCCGATGATTTCTCTTTATATTATTTTTTCGGGACTAAGTATTATGTATACTTCTTCCACGGGTGTTATGGATTTTACATCTGAGTTAGCGATAGCGGTTCTTTTTGGGGCTCTGTGGGATTATTTTTTAGGTTTTTCAGCTACAGCCATAATGCCTGTTCAGTACCTTGTGGGCAACTCTTTACGATTTTTTACTCCAAATGGGGCTCGTTCTGGTGTTTTGCCAACGGTTGCTGCCGGTTGGGGTTGGCTTTCTAATAAATTAATTGTTGGAGGTGGGTTACTTTCAATTACGCACTTGGATAGATACTTATATTCGATTGGGTTTAAAAGTATTCTAAACAAGAAGGTGCGTGAAGTTGAGGCGATTAAAGCTCTGCTTGTTCAGTCTGTAGATGAATTTGAAATCTGTATGGCCCGAAGAGGACTCAATTTAACAAGAAATAATTTATGTGAAATGGGTATTGATGCGGGTGATTACATAGGGGCATTAGAGACTTTTCTAGGTGTTGCATCTATGATTAGAGAATCTAGGTGTGCATGTTCTTCCGGTTACGTAAGGTATCCGATTACTTTTGTTGAGTTTGTTGAATCTTCAAAATTTGAATTTAATGCAGTTAATTTTTGCAACCTAGGTGCTATTGATCCAAGCTTGAAGTACATGATTGGTCAAGAGAACAGATCGAGGATTATGAGTCGAGACTTTCACTTTAAAGTAGATGCGACTGATCATTTGGTTTGTGATGGAAAAAATATTTCTGACGTCGACTTTCTAGAAAGCATGGCAAATCATGCCTGTTCGCAGTTTATTTTAGCGCAAACGTTTGGAATTGTTTTTGGTGAGCAAGCTAAAATGACATTTATCGATCCAATACAAGATAAAGTACCCGGATGGTTCAAACCACTTATTTTTAAGTAATTTAAATTCCGAATAAGTCTTGTGCATTTTGTGTTGTAGCCTGTTCCAATTCTTTTAATTTTATGCCTCTTAAGTCTGCAATAAATTGTGCAATTAATGGGATGTATGCAGGGCTATTCTGTTTTCCTCTAAATTGTTGGGGGGGTAAAAAGGGTGCGTCCGTTTCAAGTAATAATCTATCTAGGGGGACGTTTTTGATTGTTTCTCGTAGCGCATCATTTTTAGGGTAGGTTATGTGTCCGTCTATTCCTATGTATAGGCCCCAATCTAAAACCTGTTTTGCAAAATCCATATTCTGCGAAAAACAGTGTAAGACTCCACGAGGATTATTTTTTATGTATTCATCTAAAATTTTTAATGCCTCATCTGCCGCATCTCTTACGTGAATTACCATTGGCAAATTGTTTTCTAATGCAAGCTCTATTTGATATTTAAAAGCCGATTTTTGAATTTGTTCATTATATGGTTTTCTATAGAAGTCCAGACCACACTCACCGATTCCAACTATTTTGTTTTCCGATCTGTTTTTTATTAATTTTTTTATTTCACTTAATTTTTCTTGCCAATCATGGGTACAATCATACGGATGTATGCCCACGACTGCCCACACACAGGAAATTTGTTTTGCTATGGTTATTGAGTCAATAGAATCTTGCAGGCTGCTTCCTATATTAATCATTTTCCCAACATCGTTGGCATTTGCCTGATTGCAGATCTGTTTTATTTTTTTTATATCATCTTCGTTAAGAGCTTGTTCTTCTTGTTTTTCTATCATCATATTTAAATGGCAGTGTGTATCGATGAACATGTTTTTATCCTTATTATTAAAATTTTATTGTTGGAGATTATGGTTTTAAGCATAGGGCAAAAATATAATTTTTTAAGTTTTAAAAATTTATTTAATTTATTTAATTTAAAAATTTAAATAAATTCGTATTTTAAGATAGAAATAAAAAGCGCGTTTTACTTATCGAGAATAATGTTTTTTTTATTTAACAAAAATATTAATAAACAGGGTGTTGATTTTTGATAATTGAATAGCACATTTTCTTGACAAACATCTAAATAATATTTAAATTTCACACAGAAACTATTGAATTTAAAATTAAATTAGTTTGGTGTAGTGTATGTTTAACAATGTATGTGGGAGTTTGGGAGATTTACATGAACAAGACAGAATTGATCAATTCCTTGAGTGAAGAGACCAATTTTAGCAAGAAAGATATTGCTAAAGTGCTTGCAGCTTTTACGCGAATTGTTGAGAGAACACTTCGAAAAGGTGGCAAGGTTTCTTTGACAGGTTTTGGGACTTATTGGCTATCGCGCAGACCAGCAAGAGCCGGAATTAATCCTGCAACAAAGCAGAGAATTAATCTTCCAGCAATTAACGTTCCTCGCTTTAAGCCAGGTAAGCATCTTAAAGAAATAGTACGCTCTGCCTAGTTTTTAGGTGAAAATTTTTGATACCGACACTTCCACCTAAAAATGCAGCAAATTTGGAAAGTGACAGGGCCGATTGTGTTGTCGGCCCTGTCGCTGTTTTTAACATTCATTTTTGTACAACCTGTCGCTTGTTTACTAGATCCGACATTTAGTCTTTTTTCCAATCGCGGAATTGGAAAGATTGGGATAACTGTACTTGTAATCTGGCACATCTTCTTGCTCTTATTTAACTGCGAGAAAAAGCTGTTGCAGGATTTCTGGCAAACAAATTTTCTATTTTTTAAAGATACTAAATGGATTAAACCATTTGGTGTATTCTTTTTATCTTTCAGCTTTTTACACGCACTCTTTTTAGCTGCTCTATATGTCTTTGGCTACGTAGTTTACTCACCGGTTGTCTTGCAGATTAATGTGTCGTTTGTTATCAAAATGTTCCTGTCGTTGATAGCACCTTTTTTTGTTGCCTGGACAGAAGAGCTTATTTTCCGAGGCACAGTTTATAAATTTTTTGTTCAAGAGCTTAGTTCAATTACAAGTGCACTTTTGGCATCTTTAATTTTTATGTTGGCTCATAATCTTTCAAATCCTCTTGCTCTTGTTACAAGTGATTGGCAACTTGGGGTAGGTCTTTTTTTACTTGGGCTTTTTCTTAATTTAATTTTTATTATAACCGGAAAGCTTTATACGGGCATGGGAGCTCATGCAGGACTTGTTTTTGTTAAGGTTTTTCTACGCAGGGTTCCATTTCTAGTTTTTCTTGATGCATCTCAGCTTCCATTTTTTATTAATCAAGACTTGAGACAGTCTCTTTTATTTCATCTGTTTTTTTTAATAATTGATATAATTTTAATTGTAAGAATATATTCCGGGCAATCTTTTCGTAATTATCAAAAAATTTGAACCGAATATCCGAAAACGAAAAATGTTATTGTAAGAAATAACAACAAGAAACCCTCTAACATACCAATTTTTTTTCTAAATAAAATTCCACTTCCAATTATCAGGCAAGCAGCATAGAAGAATGGAGCAATCCATTTTATTGACGCTACGTTTACGGGGTCTTTGGAAAAAATTGACAGGATTCCGATTAATACTGAACCATTTTCAAGTGTTGATCCCAATGTATTTCCGATTGCAAGGTCATACTGTTTGTTTTTTATTGCTATAGTATTTAAAATGATTTCCGGGAGAGATGTTCCGAATGCCAATATTGTTGCACCAATTACATCAAAAGAGATCGTTGTTTGTTTTACAATATTAATTGCGGAATTAACGCATATCTTACTGGAAATCAAAACTAAAAAAAGACCAAAAAATAGGTTAAAAAAAACATCTAGTTTTTCTTTTGTTGAGTAAGTATGTGCAGGTTTATCTTGAAACTGTTGTCCTTTATTTATTCTAACATTTTGCATCTTCCACATATAGAAACAACTTGCAGCATATACTAAAATGAAAAATAATCCCAGGTCCTTTGTTAGTGTATTTGAAGCAAAGATTATACCCATAAGTAACATACTTGCTGCTAACATAAATAATGCATTTTTATAGATTTCTTTCGAAAGCAAAATTTTGCCATACAGCATTACCGGCAAACCGATTACGATTGAAATGTTCAGGAAATTTGACCCTACGATATCAGCAATAGACAGGCTCGGAACACCTTTAAATAAAGATTGTATTAATATACCCAGTTCCGGTATGCCGGTAGCAACAGCCAGAAGTACAAATCCAAGAAAGAAATTGTCTAATTTATAGGCAGATGCAAGTTTTTGTGTATAAAAAATGGTTCTATCACCGGACCACCACAATAAAACAAGTCCAAAAATAAGTAAAAAGAAATATAATAAAAAAAACATGATTACTCCTTTGTTAACCTTTTTTAAAGCTTATCATAACATTGCCATAGTGGGCAATGAATATAGTGTTGTGTCATGACTATTATTTTTTTCAATATTTGACACAGATTTAATTTAAAAGATATTCTCTAAACAGAAATCAAATCACAAAATATTAAAAATTTATTTTTGATATCTTTTAAGGAGAAACGATGGGTGTTGTAAGATTATTTTTATTGGTTTTAGCTATGTTATTGTTAGCTGTACCTGTTAAAGCAGATATTCCAGGTCAATTAAATGCCTTAAACGAATCTTTAGGTCAGTTGAGGGGTAAGTTGGATACATTGCAAACAAAATTAGAGGAATTGGGTAAAAAAGTTACGGTGACTGCTGTTTTTCCAACACCTCAAGGTTTGGGAATATCTGAAGATAAAATTTGGAGACTTAATCAATCAACTGAGAGAATTAGATTTTTTCGAAGCTGTTGGAAAAGACAAATATGAAGCTATTGAAATTTTAACTTGTAACGTGGAAAAAATTTATTCCTCAAAGCCTCTAAAGGGAGTTAAGTATCTTAAAATTTCTGGATGTGAATTTTTGGAGAATTTAAATTTATATCAAGTATTTCCTGATTTAAGGTACTTATATGTTGATGACTGTCTTTTACAGAATTTGAGCCTTCCCAGAACTTTAGAAATATTGTTTATAACCAACAATGCTGAAAAGATTAATCAATTAATTATTCCAGATGAATGTAAACAAATTGTGTTGTCCGGGAAGGGGGTTTCTCTTCCCGTGGAATCTTTGTGGATCCCAGCAACTTATGATGAGCAATCCATTTTAAAGCAGGTTAAAACAGATAGTTGGAATGTCCTGTCCCGTATACTTGAAAATGATGAAGGATTAATTTTATATAATGAGAAAGATAAAGTACTACAACTTAATGAGCAAAAACTTACAAAAAATAAAGTTCGTAAATATACTCCTGAAGGTGTAGATCGGAACCAATACGATATTGCGAGTTTTAAGGCAAATGCGCAATCTATTAAATCTATGTATACAGAACCCAAGAAGTTGATTCTTTATGAATGCGAGTTTAATTCGAATTGCACATACGTATTGGTTGATGATAAAACTGTTACAAATTTTCAAATTATTAGAGCCAAAAATTTATCAAAAGTGGGGTTAATTCAAAATAATGAACTTAAAAGCGTTGAATTTACTGAATGCAACAACTTAACCTATATTGATGTTGAAAAATTTGAGAAGCTTGAAGAGATAGTTTTTAATAACTGTGAAGGTTTGAATGGTTTTCAAGTATTAAAAGATCAAGGGCTAAATTTAGTTAAAAAACTTATTTTTAAAGATTGCACAAATTTAAGTACGGTAATGATTCAAGAATTACCATCTTTAGAATCAATTTCTTTGGCTGGATGTAATGGTTTAAATACTCTTCGCTTGTTGGTACTAACAAATTTAAAGACGCTTGTGTTGCCTAGAAGTAAAAAAGATATATTAAAATTGGATAATATTAGGAGTTGCAATAAAGATCTTAGTATTGAGTGGAAATAAAAAGCAAGTCAACAAAAAGCCCGACCTTTTAAGGCGGGCTTTTTGTTTTATAAATTAAATTACTTCAGTTCGGGAAAAAATAGAGTGAGTTCGATTTTTGCGGTTTCGGGTGCGTCGGAACCATGAGTTGCATTACTTCCGACATTTGTGCCGTAAAGTTTGCGCAATGTGTTAGGTTCGGCTTTTTCGGGGTTTGTTGCGCCCATAAGATCACGCCATGCTTTAATGGCATTCTCTTTTTCAAGTGCCATGACTACAACTGGACCTGATGTCATAAATTCAACTAATTCAGCAAAAAATGGCTTGCCTTGGTGTACGGCGTAAAACTCTGCGGCTTGCGGTTTTGTGATGTGTATCTTTTTCATTCCAAGAATATTAAAGCCTTCTTGCTCTATTCTTGAGATTATATTGCCTATATGTTTTGCTTTGACCGCGTCCGGTTTAATTATTGCGAATGTTTTTTCTATCATTTAATTCCTCTAAAGTTAATCGGCCTCAGAGTTTATTCCGAGGCCGATGTTTTTTCAAATGTTGATTCTGAAATAAATTCAGGATGATAAATTAGTTACTCGGATTTGTCTTCATTTTTCATTTTTGCAGCGTGAGCTTCAAGTGCCTGTTGCAATGATGATTTTGCTTGTGGTTGCTCTTTTGGCCTTGATGACTTCTTTGCTTCCATTCGAGCAGCTCTTTCTGCCTGTCTGGCATCCTGAATTGCCTTTTCTTTTTCAATTTCGGCAGCCGATTTTGCAGGTTGCTCTTCAGGTTGAATTAGGGCTTTTAGGCTTAATCCAAGTTTGCGTTCATCAGGGCTGACTTTGATGACTTTGAATTTTGCTGCTTGGCCAACCTTGACGATATCATCTACTTTTGCAACTTCTTTGTCTGATAGCTCTGAAATATGGACAAGGCCTTCAATTCCGCTATCGAGTTTTACAAAAGCACCAAAACTTGTGATTTTGGATACTGTACCCTCAATAATACTTCCGACAGGGTATGTTGATGCAACATCGTTCCAAGGATCGTTTTCAAGCTGTTTGATACCTAATGATACTTTGCGATTTTCAGCATCAATTGAAAGTACCACAGCGTCTACGATGTCACCTTTTTTGTATTTATCGCCTGGGTGTGCAATGTGTTCTGTCCATGAAATATCTGATATGTGCACAAGCCCATCAACACCCTCAAGAAGTTGGACGAATAGTCCAAAGTCCGTGATGTTTGTAATTTTGCCGGAAATTTTGTCTCCCGGTTTGAATTTTTCGGCAACCGTTTTCCAAGGATCAGTTGAGAGTTTTTTGACGCTCAATGACATTCTTCGGTTATCTTTATCAAGGGCAACGACAACGGCCTCGATCTCTTGTCCCAAGTTAAAGTGCTTGGTAAGATTATTGATTCGTTCGGTCCATGAAATTTCGGATATGTGGATAAGCCCTTCAACACCTTTTTCAACTTCAACAAAAAGACCATAATCAGTGATACTTGAGATCTTGCCTTTGATTTTTGTGTCGACAGGATATTTGGTGTCGATATTTTCCCATGGGTTTGGTGTAAGTTGTTTCATTCCTAAGGAGATTTTTTCATGTTGCTTATCGAATGAGATAACTTTTACTGTGATTGAGTCTCCGATTCTTACAAGCTCACTTGGATGTCCGATTCTTCCCCAAGACATGTCTGTGATATGTAACAATCCATCAATTCCGCCGACATCCACAAATACTCCATAGCTTGTGATGTTTTTAACAATACCCTGAATGATTTGCTTGTAATGTCTCAAGTGCTTTCTTTTTATCTTCGGATCTTTGTTCTTCAATGTACTTACGTCTTGAAAGAATAACGTTACCGCGTTTTTTATTTACCTTTAAAATTTTGCAGGTAACCTCTTGCCCAACAAATTGATCGAAATCGGATACTCTCTGAATATCCACTTGAGATCCGGGAAGGAATGCAGGTATTCCGATATCAACATTGAGTCCACCCTTGACCTT
>CAZSLQ010000006.1:40342-40667 GCA_964607885.1 uncultured Pseudomonadota bacterium | reverse complement strand
AAAAGAAAGAATATTTAATGAATCTTCTGGATAATATTTTTTCATGTCTTCCCGATACTGTTCTGCAATATTTATTGTATTATTTACCGGGCTGGGAACACAGGAAGAGTAATAAAAGTGTGCCCCCTTGTCTTTTAATATCTGACTCACAAATAGTGTTGAGTCAACTCCGATAAACTCCGTTCCATAATGTCCTTGTTCGAAAAAATGGCTTATTAATTTTGCCGTTGGCATGCTTGTTGCAATGCATATGACGATTTTGGGATCCGTAAGGAGAAGAGTTTCTGCTTTTTGCGTAATATTTACTGTAAAACGGTTGTAATCG
>CAZSLQ010000006.1:27731-40332 GCA_964607885.1 uncultured Pseudomonadota bacterium | reverse complement strand
ACTCCATATTGCTGTTTAAAAATCTGAATTAGGTAGTTTGCGGCATGTGTTGAAAAATCATCATCTGCATGAAAAATCGCAATTTTTTTTATTCTCTTTTTTGCAACCACAAAATCTGCAATTTCTTCAATCTGTGGGTTGAGGTAACCTAATCCATTTATTATATTTTTAAGATTTGGATTTCGCAAAGATTCATCCCCACCCCAAGGAAAGAGCATTGCTATCCGACCATCTTTGATTAAAGGCAAAACTGCTTTAATTGAGCGTGTGCCCGTACATCCCAAAAACATATCAATTTTTTTATCCTGTATCATATGTGTTATGTTGCGTTTTGTTAATTCAGGGTCACCATAATCTTCCATGCTTTCCAGTTTTAGTGTTTTACCATTTATTCCTCCTGACTCATTAATTCTGTAGAAGCAGGCATTAATTGAATCCTTTATAAAATTTCCATAAAGACCAAGGTGCCCGGATAGCGATGCGGATTGTCCAAATACTATTTCGTTATCGTTGCAGTTACACGCATTAGTAAAAATTGATAAGGCAAGTAAAAGTATAAAACCAATTTTCATGAACTTCTCCATAACTTTGATCAACTAAAACAAATTCGTAACTGAAAAAATTATGATTATTCTATACTTCCTGGTCAACAGTTTGAAATTATAGGGCCAAAATTTAACCAGTTTATGCCTTTTGACACCAAAATCTGCAAAAAGTAAGATAAATGTACTTAACATAGAAGCTTGTTTAATTGGGGGATTTTATGAAAAAAGTAATAAAAATTGTAGCAATATTTTTTGTATGTTTTTTTAATAAACCGAATTTTCTATTTTCACAGGTACCGCTGAATATGAATCCAACCGGTGCCATGGTTTTTTCTGATAATGTATTATTAAACTGTGCTGCAAATATAAATTCCAAAGTTGTTATGACAAATGACCCAAAGATATGGGCATCAGTCACAGATCTTTCTGATGCAATGAAAGATTCGCAGTATAGATTATTTCAAGCCTACGGTCTTATTCCCATGATGATAACAGTAGAAAATCGGGCAGATACTTCGGTTAAGGTATCTCCGGATGTTTTGGAGTATGGGGTCGGGTTGTCCTTGGACAAGGTAAAAGATGCAATAATGAAGAACTTTAAATTAAAAAAGTACGGGGTACAGGCATCAATTATAGCTTATCAGTTATTTATTCTAGCAGCGATTACAACGATGATTGTATATTTTCCTTACCCATCAGTTTATTCTTGTTTTGACTATCTTATTTCTTCTAATGCGCTTTATAATTTCGCCAATGCGTGCACGACATTGTTTAACCAAACTCCTGCCATTGTTAAATTTTTAACCGGTTCACTGACGGCGGGATTGGCCTTAAGATATTTAAATCCAAATACTTTTGCAAAGGTTTCACACACTCTTGTCGATAAATATTATTCTGTTAAGGCATTTTTAAATGCTCCGCATTCCAGTATAAATGAACTGGATCGAGCAATTGATTTTGTTGTTGCCGAAAGTGGTAAAAAAGATTTTGAGATCAAGTCTAACTCATCCGGGAAATTTATAGTTTTTGTTAAATCTGTAGATGCCGATAATATTAAAAGGGAGAGATTGTTCCCTATTTTAAAATTTGCATATTAATCCGCCTCAATAATTTTGTGATTATGTTCGGATTGGCTTTTTTGTAACGTATAGTATGGGGCGTCCAGTTGGACATGCTTTCCGGAAACAGCATATTTAATTAATTGTTTTCTTACATTAAAACCGAGCTTTCTGTAGTCAAAACAATGAAATGCTGCAAATCCCTGTGAAAGATCCTTGCAGTGTTGGTTTGCCTGTTCGGAAAGGTCTATTCCAAATAATGCTTGTATGGCAGCATGTTTTTCCTTGTCATGCTCGACTACTTGGGCTGCGCAGACATCTGCTGTAGAGACAAGGCATATACAACAAATAAGTTGAATATAGTCAAAGCTGTTTCGGCTAACCGAACCCCCTTTATATCCCGTATATTCAATAAGAGCGTCAAGTTTACTAAGGGTCTTTTCGTACAAACGTTTATTTTCCAATCGCGTATTATACCTTGTTCCCGGGCCTCGCATTAGCATTCCAAGATCATGGTGCATTGCCGCAATGAGGGCAATAAAAGTCCTCTCGTCTCGTGAAAAATTCAGCTCATAAAAAAGTTGATCAAAATCAAAAATATTTTCTTCTCCAAAAGTATATTTAGGGCTGTATATTTTATACTGATTATATCCTAGAAGATAATTGAATCCGTTTATTGGATGGTCGATTTTTTCAAAAAAAACGAGCTTCAAATCTCCTCCTTTTCCAATGTCGTGGAGTAGACCTGCTATAATAAGAGGCCTCTTTACGTTCTCAATATCAATTCCCTCAGCCCATTCGCTTTCCAGTAGGTTTATAACGGATCGAGTTACCCATACAGAGTGTTCGTACAAATGACCGGCATGAAATCTGTAGTTTTGGGTTTTGTACAATTTCATATCTTTAAGTAATTCTATTAAACTGCTACTTGTCGCTGATATACTGAATTGATTGACAAATAAAGCGGCATATAATACTACTAATATTTTAACAAGTCTCATAATGAAGACTCCTTTATGGGATAAGTTTTTAATTTAATTGTATAATTCTTAACAAATAAACAATAAAAATCAAATGAAATTATTTATTTTTTGAAACTTTGCTTATTATATGGGAAAATTGTTAAAAATTGTAATGTTAATACTTAGCCTTTCGAAAATAGGTGTGCTGGTTTCCATGTTTAATGAATCAGACGAATTTGTTGTTTTATCTCCTTATAGTCCCGAATGGGTTGCCTTGTACAGTCAGGAAAGTTCTCTAATCAAGAAGGTCCTTAATTCGAATCGAATTATTGCCATAGAACATTTTGGTAGTACGGCCGTTCCGGGGCTTTATGCCAAACCAATTGTTGATATTTTAGTTGGGTTAAATAGATTTGAACTTGCAGAAGATGAGATAAAGGCTTTGGCCGGGGTGGGGTATGTTTTTGTGGAGCAATCATCTTATTGCCAACGTTTTTATTTTAAAAAAAGGGGTGAACGAAGTTTTAATCTTTCGCTTGTTTTATTTTCAGGCGAGGTATGGAGTGATTGCCTTGATGTTAGGGATTATCTGAGAGTAAGCCCGTTAAAAGCGAAGGAATACATAATGGTCAAACAAGGTGCAATATCAAGCGGTTGTGTAAAAATTTCTGCATACTCTTTATATAAATTTAAATTTATGAAGCAATTGCTTGCTAGTGCTAAAGTTTGGCGCCTTTCTAAAAAGTAATTTTTACTTTAGGATCGTATAACTTTTCTTGTCTTGCTTCCCTGTGCAGGTGCAATCATTCCGTCCATTTCTAACTTTTCTATCAATCTGGCTGAACGGTTAAACCCGATTCTGAAGTAACGCTGAATTAGTGATATTGATACCTCATCCGTTGTTTTTAAAAACTCCAGGACTTGAGAATAAAGTTCATCTTCAAGATCTTGGGGTTTGTTGTTTGATTCTGAAATTTTGAGTGCTTCATTTAAATCCAAATAATTTGGTTCTTGTTGCATTCGCCACCAGTCTACAACCTTTTGTATCTCGCGGTCTGAAACATAGGCTCCATGAACTCTTGTTAAATCAGGTGCAGATGAACTCATAAATAACATGTCGCCGCGTCCGAGAAGTTTTTCTGCTCCTGTAGAATCAAGTACGGTTCGTGAATCAATTTTTGAAGATACTCTAAAAGAGATGCGGCTTGGAAAATTAACTTTTATAAGTCCTGTTACAACTTCAACTGAAGGTCGTTGGGTTGCAACAATCATGTTTATTCCCGCAGCTCTTGCCATTTGCGCAATTCTTACAATTTGTGTTTCAACATCTTTGCCGGCAACCATCATCAAATCGGCAAGCTCGTCAATTACCACGACTATAAATGGTAAGGGCTCCTTATCTGCCAAGTTGTTATACTCATTTATATTTCTAACTCCTACATGGGCCATTTTTTGATAGCGCGATTCCATCTCTTGAACAGTCCATTTTAATGTTTGTATTGCCGTTGTTGCACTTGTTACTATCGGGAATAAAAGATGTGGAATGTCTGCGTATGCACCGAATTCAAGCCTTTTGGGGTCGATTAAAATCAATCTGAGTTGACTTGGATTAAGCTTGCATAAAAGACTGACAATCATGGTGTTGAGTCCGACGGATTTTCCCGCACCGGTTGCACCGCCTACCAAAAGGTGCGGCATTTTATAAAGGTCTTCAATGACAGGTTTGCCGACAACGTCGACTCCAAAAATTAGTGGGAGTGTCCCTTTAAATTTTTCAAAGTCAGAGCATTTTGCAATATCTCCAAAAAAGATATCCTGTCTGGTTTGATTTGATATTTCAAATCCTACCACATTTTTACCCGGGATAGGAGCTAAAATTCGAATGCTTTTGGCGGTCAGAGCCATTGCCAAATCATCTTCAACAGCCGTGATTTTACTGATCTTACTATCTATCTCAGGTTTGTATTCAAACATTGTTATCACGGGTCCCGGCTTAATTCCTGTTACGGTTCCCTTAACCCCTAAGAAGAGAAGTTTCTCTTCCAGTTTTTTACCACAGGCTTTATTTTGTTCTTTTTGTTGTTCTGATTGCTGATCTTGTGGTTTTGATAAAAATATCTGTAAATCAGGCAAAACAAAAACGGTATCATCTTTTTGGATTGTTCCCAAAATTTCATCGTATATACATGTACCATTATTCTGTTTTGCGAACATGTTTTTCGACAGAACGGTGTTGGCAAGTTTTACTAATTCATAATTTTTGAAATTAATTTTCTGTGCGTGCTTATTTATTTTTTTATACTCAAATTGAGATTGTATTGGATTACATGACTTTTGCTCTTTTATAAAGCCTTTTTCTAAAAGATTTTTCCAATACTCAATCTCCGGGTCAGGGTCTTTACATACAGAAGCCCCTGACTTGATAGCTGAGTTTTTTTTGTGGAATGAGATGATGTGTAAAGTTTTTTTCAATCCGGCAAAAATTAGTGTCCATAATGTTAAAAGTAAATATTTGATAGTTGGCAGCATGGAGATCTCTAAGAGATAATTAACGCTTATCCAAGAGACTGTTACAAGCAAAAGTGTAGAGCCTTCGTGTCCGAATATCGGTTGAAATATATATGCCATCCAGTTTCCAATTGTTCCGCCTGAGATTGATACGTTAAATTCAGCTTCTAAAATTGACATCAAAGTTGTTGCACAGCTAAAAAGAGCTACTGTTGCTATAATTTTGGATCGTACGTGCGTGCAATTTTTCCCTTTGAAGAGGAAGAAGATGATGCCTGCAAGAGCGATTAAAAAAAGATAAGCCGCATGATTAAAGAGATAAAATAGGAGTGATGAGATGTTTGCACCCAAAAAACCACACCAGTTTTCGGTGTGTTGGTTTTTGTTTGAGAAGTGGAAGAGCGAGTTGTCTTGTGCATTGTAAGAGATTAATGAGATTGATAAAAAGATAAATGCCGCTGTCAAGGTAACACAGGCTATCTCTCTTTTGTAAAATTTATAATTTTCAGATTTTAACTGGTTTTTAATAAAGTTTGTCATCACCTTCTCCATTAGTCATTTTTATAAAATTTCTGCTGCAAGTTTAGCAAGTTCACTGCGTTCGCTTTTCTCAAGGAAGACTCCGCCAAATATGCTTTGTTCCTTAAATCTATCGGCTGTTACAGTAAGTCCGTTACTTGAAAAATCGAGATATGGCGAATCGATTTGGTATGGATCACCTGCAAGTATAACTTTGGTTCCCTCTCCTGCACGGCTTACAATCGTTTTTACCTCATGAGGTGTTAGGTTTTGCACCTCATCAATTAAAACAAATTGGTATGGAATTGATCGTCCGCGCATGTAGGTAATTGCCTCAAGGCTCAACATTCCTTTGCGTTGTAAATTTTCAACAAAATGGCTTATGTTTTTGCTCCAGTCGGTTTCCTCCGGTTTGGTAAATTTGGCTCTTTTACCCTTTTTTCTCTCCTCAGACAATAAATTTTGGTCTGACGTATACTGCTGTAAATGACTTGCAATAAATTCAAGATTATCTCTTACCGGTTGCATCCAGTAGTAGAGTTTTTCTTGTATGTCTCCTGGAAGGTATCCTATGTCTGCGCCTAGGGCAATAACAGGACGAGCGACCAGAAGCTTGCGATAAGCTTTTTGCTGTAAAACTTTGTAAAGGCCTACAAGCAAAGCTAAAAAGGTTTTGCCTGTTCCTGCCGGTCCTAATAAATTTACTAGGTGTACGTTATCGTCCATTAACAGATCTAAAGCCATTAACTGTTGGACGTTTTTTGCCTGAAATGTATCAAGAAGCTTTATGTTTTCAACCTCTTTAAATCTTTCGTTTCCAATAAATCTTAATAAACGATACTGGTTTGGGTTATCCTGGTTTTCGGCGATTATAAATTCGTTAGGGAATATTTGGAGTTCTCTATCTTTGAGAATTTGTATAGTTTTTTTTGAATCAAGCTGTTTTAGTTCCAATGAAGGCATTGATAACCTAGTCCAACCCTTATAATAATCATCATAACTAATTTTACCTTTGGTGTAGTCTTCTGCATCGAGTTTTAGGGTATCGGCTTTTACTCTAACGTTAATATCTTTTGTAACTAGGGTTACCTGGTTTCCACTTTGAACAAGATCATGTGCCGTCTGTAAAATCAAGTTGTCTTTTATATCATGTATATCCTGAGATACTATTTCTGAAAAACTAATTTCAGTAGGATTTGGGACCACTCGTAAAATTGATGTGTTTCCATTTTTTAATTCGACGCCGTCACTTAAGCATCCTCTCGACCTTAATTCGTCTAATTTTCTGATAATTTCTCGTGCGTTGCGGGCCTTCTCATCGTTCTCCTTTTTAAATTTATCAAGTTCTTCAAGAACTATGAATGGAATGACGATAACTACCCCCTTAAATGCAAAGATTGCATTTGGATCATGGAGTAAAACGTTAGTGTCGAGTACAAAGATCCTGGAAGTTCGAATGTTATTCTTCTGCTCTTCTTTTTCCATCTTTCTCCCTTTTTATTTATTCGCAAACCATTCTTTCGTAAAAAATTGTAACAGTTCTGATGTCGATCAATCAATATTGTTTTGATAAAAAGTTGATATTGCTATGGTCCTTGACTTTTTCCGCTGAATATGTGATTGTTGAAATGTAAATAGATCCGGTTTTTGAGGCTTTGAAAGATGTTAAATCTCAGGTTATTTTATAACTCTCATATCTATACGACATGTCGAACAACCGGCTGGTGCCGGTAATTTTTTTATTTCCTCTAATCTATTTTTTAATTTTTTTTCCTGTTATTTTAAGTTAATAAATTTGTGTTTAAATTTAAGGATTTACCATGGAGAATAATGAGCAGTTACATAATCTGCGCCACTCTGCAGCACACTTGCTGGCGCAAGCCGTTTTGGAGATTTATCCGGATACCAAAATTACAATTGGCCCGGTGACGGAGAATGGTTTTTTTTATGATTTTTTGCCTACAAAAAACTTTAAAGAAGAAGATTTATCACTAATCGAAAACAAGATGCGTGAGATTGCAAATCGTGATTATCCGGTTGTAGGAAAGCAGGTTTCAAAAGAGGAAGCGCGCAAGCTTTTCAAAGACAATCCATTTAAACTTGAGCTTATTGATTCTATTACCGACCCTACGGTAGGAATTTACTCGCAGGGTGATTTTTTCGATCTTTGTAAGGGTGGACACGTTAAATCAACCGGCCAAATTAAACATTTTAAATTAACCGCTATTTCGGGCGCTTACTGGAGAGCCGATCGTTCGGGTACCGCGTTACAACGAATCTCGGGGTTAGCTTTTTTATCTGAAGCTGACATGAAAGAGTATTTTAGAAAAATTGAAGAGGCTGAGCAGAATGATCATCGCCGAATTGGGCAACAGCTGGAACTATTTGCATTTGATGATGCAGCAGTTGGCTTTCCTATGTTCCTACCTAAAGGCTGGACTGTTTTCCTTAAATTAATGGAATTTGAGCGTTTCATTCAACGTGGAATTTATCAAGAAATTAGAACTCCATTGATCATGAATGAAACTTTGTGGAAAACTTCCGGGCATTATGATCATTATCGTGAAAATATGTACTACACAAAGATTGATGATATTCCTCACTGTATTAAGCCTATGAACTGTCCCGGTGGCATCTTGGTTTATAAAAATAGACCTCGTTCATACCGTGAATTACCTATTCGTATGTCAGAATTTGGATTTGTGCACAGGCATGAGCTTTCCGGCGTCCTACATGGTCTTTTCAGAGTAAGAGCATTTACTCAAGATGATGCTCATATTTACTGTATGCCGGAACAACTTGAGGAAGAGATCTGGGGTGTAGTTGATATGGCCTTGAAAACTTACAAAAAGTTTGGTTTTGAGAAAGTAAGAATGGGTGTTGCAACAAGACCTGCAAAATCTATTGGTACTGATGAGTACTGGGAAAGGGCCATTGCTGCACTGAAGAGTGCATTGGAAAAAAATGGAGCCGATTATTTTATCAAAGAGGGTGATGGGGCGTTTTATGGTCCCAAAATTGATATGATGATTCAGGATGCTATGGGGCGTGAGTGGCAGTGTGGAACCGTGCAGGTTGATTTCTTTTTGCCGCAAAATTTTGATTTAAAATATATTGCATCAGATCAATCTCGACAGGCTCCGATTATGATTCACAGAGTCCTTTATGGATCACTCGAGAGATTTTTTGGGATTCTTGTTGAGCATTATAAGGGACACTTCCCATTCTGGCTTGCACCTGTTCAGGCTCGAATTCTTACAATCACTGATCAGCAAATGGAGTATGCAAAAACTATTTATGCCGAGCTGCTTAAGCATGATATTCGTGTTGAACTTGATGAATCTAGTGATCAAATCTCTGCTAAAATCCGAGCTGCCCAGATGAATAAAATTCCATGGATGGTAGTTCTTGGAAAGAAGGAACAAGAAGCCGGAACATTAACATTGCGGCATAATGATGGCAAACAGGAGTTTGGTCTTAAGATTGAAGATTTGGTTTCCAAGGCAAAAGAGTTAAGCTGGGTTTAATTTAGAAAGGGGCTGCTAAATGTGGTCCCTCTTTCTAAAGAAGATATCTTAAAAGAGCAAAGAGGGAGATTAATGATGTTCAATTGTTATCGTTTGATAATTTTGTGTATAATTATTGAATCAATTTTTGTTATTTTAAAACCCATGACTCATAATTGGCCGCATTATGATGACAACAAAGGTAATAGAATATGTACTTGTGCACACATGGAAGCCATCATTGAATATTTCAAGGATAAAAATAATTTAACTATGGCGCTTGGGGCTGGAGATTTCGAGGAAAATTACACCCGGTTTGAAGGTTACACATTCGTTGTTTCCGGGGGATACTATGAACAAAACGGCGTTCGATTGGACTCGGTATTTGCACAAAATATTATTGAATACTGCCTAAAAGAAACAACCCTAGAGGAAAGATTTCGGTTGGCCACTTCAAAATTACAAGAAAAGCTATTGAGCAGTCCACGCAGGCCTATTTTAATTCCACTATCTTTTAATAGTGAACATTTTAGAAATTTTTTGGATAAATTTGCAAATAAGTTTGCGAAAATAATTTTTGATCATTTTTCTTCTTACTACACGAGAAACTGGGATAAGGATGAAACAGCTAAAAAAATTTTTATGGCACTCGAAGAAAATGGGGAATTTTATTCAGATACCTATTTTGAGTCTGCATTCTCTCCGCTTCCAGATAGCGAATATATACGTCTGAAAGACGCTCAAAAGATAAAACTTAAAAATGAAGGAGTTGGAACAATTCAAAAGGCAGACGAGAAGATTAGATTGTTAGATGGAAGTTTTATGGATGTGGAAAAATTTTACGTGCATTTAGAAAATGGAAAGATTGTAGACCTTACATCTACTTTACAGATGGGACCTAATAGTCTTTGCATTAAACAGGAAGAAAATATTGTTCGGTTAGCATCTCGCGATGATATTGTAAATTTTATCCTTGATAAGCTAAAATCTATTGGCTTTGATGTGAAATATGAGGATGAAAAACCGTATCCGATTTCTAGGCCATCTGGGGAAGGACAAGTAGAGCAGGTTTTGGGTTGTATCTGTGCTAAAAAATCTGCGATGGGCTTGCTAAAAGCATCATTAACGCAACTTAAAGATAAACTTAGCAAATTGAGTGAGAAATTGGGAGCGTTGAAAAAAAATTAGCATCTTGATTTTTTGCTATAAGATTTGTACAGCATTAAAATCGCGTTGCCAATGTTTTTAATTTTTTTCCTGACTCATAATCTGCGCCACTCTGCAGCACACTTGCTGTCGCAAGCTGTTTTGGAACTTTCTCCGGAAACCAAAATTACAATTGGTCCGGTGACAGAAAATGGTTTATTCTGAAGAACAGGAGTTTGGTCTTAAGATTGAAGATCTGGTTTCCAAGGCAAAAGAGTTAAGCTGGGTTTGATAAGAGGGGCCGCATCTAGCGGCCCTTTTTTCAATGTAAGTTCTATAATGTACCGTTTATTTATTTTTTTGTAATTTATCAATAATCAAAGAGTTTAAACTTATCCCTTGTATTACTGCAGCCTGTGCTAGTTTGGCATGAAGGTCAGGTGAAATTCTTATTCGAATATTTCCTGAAAATGTCTTCTCTGGGGCTTCGCCTCGTTCCTTGCACCAAGCCACGTAATCTTCAATCGAATCTTTAAATGCTTTTTCAAGTTCAACGACTGTTGTTCCTTGAAAATTAATTACATCTTTTAGGCCAAGAACTTCTCCATGGAAAATCTTGGCATCTGCATCATAAGTAACTTTGCCCAAATATCCTTTGTATTTCATCATTGTTTTATCCCCGCATTTTCTAAAAATCTGCGCACTGAAACCAGTGCGCCTTTATCTGTTTCTTTTCTTGGATGTGGTCTGTGAAAAACAGCTTTAACCCCGTTGAGAATAACTCGGATTCTGGATCTATTGCCTTGGCTTATTTCGGCTCCGAGATGTTTAAAAAGTGACTCAATATCTGTCCACTTCACATTGGATTGGACTGGATCCTTGAAAATAGTCCGTAATATTTCGTTTTGTTTTTTATTCATTTTGGGTTTCGTTTTCTATGACCAGTAAGTAAACAAATCCTATAGCAATGGTATCATAATGTGACACCATTGTTAATTTGTTTTATTAAAAGATCTGAAAACCCCAAGGCTTTTTAAGCCTGGGGATGAGAGCTCACTTATGGCTCGAAGCAAAATTAGGTTGCTAAATTTTGCGAAGAGCCACTAAAGTGGAAACAGTGGCTTTTGGTAATTGCCGCAGGCGAGAACAAATAGTAATCGCCGCAGGCGAGAACAAATAGTAATCGCCGCAGGCGAGAACAAAAAAGCTGTCTTGCGTGCCCGGAGCAGCTATACTAAGCGGAGTCCGGGAGTTTGCAGAATTCGTGGGCATAGATGGAAGTTTTGACTGGATCTCCGCGTTTGCGGAGATGACGTTTTGTTGAGGCGCAAGCTTCAGAAGGGATCTAATAAATAGTTACTTTTTTTGTGCCATATTGTTATAAAAAAGTATTAAACATCTTTTAAATAACTCTTCACAAATCCTTTTAAAAAATCAAAGCAATCACAACTTAAGATTTCATCTTTGCTCATCCATTTTGCCGCAGATACTTCGTTAATATCGATTTTTGGGGTGGCTTCTTCAGCTTCTAAAATGTAAACAAAATCAACGTGAATATGCTCAACATCTTTTCCTCTGCTTGGAATACTTTGATAAAGAATGCTGTATGGTCTGGGAATTTGGCATTCTACATCTCCCTTTAATCCCATGTCATGGTCGTCTTTAACAATTTTAGCCAATATCCCGGTCTCTTCAAAAACCTCTCTGATGGCAGCTTCGTGTGGAAGCTCATTTGATTCAAGATGTCCCCCTGCTGGCAACCACTTTTGCAGCTTGTTATGAAAAATGACCAATATTTTTGTTTTATCTGAATTTGTTACATATCCGGTGGCAGTAAAATCTTTCCTCAAGTGTTTTGTTTTTTCTACTAACATATCTTTGTCCTAATTTTATAAAATATAAAATACTTAAAAAGCGTTTTATTATAACACCAAACTTAGCGTTTAACTTGTTATTTGTAAAATCTTAAAACTTGAATTCTGATCTGATTTCAATAAGATGGATATAAAAATTTTAAGATAATTAAGTGTCAGGAATAATGCATGGATAATAGACCCAAAGTTGGGGTGGCTGTTTTAGTAATTAAAGGTCACAAGATTTTATTAGGCAAGCGTAAAAATACTCATGGACAAGGGACATGGGCTGCACCGGGTGGTCATCTGGAGTTTGGAGAAACACTTGAAGCATGTGCCAAAAGAGAGTTACTTGAAGAAACCGGCTTAATTGCTGAGTCTGCAAAAAAATTATGGCTTTCAAACGATATTTTCTTACAATCTGATAAGCATTACATAACGATATTTATGATTGTGGAGAAATTTTCTGGAAATATTCAAAATATGGAACCCGATAAGTGTGAG
>CAZSLQ010000006.1:24911-27647 GCA_964607885.1 uncultured Pseudomonadota bacterium | reverse complement strand
CATATGAATTATTTACGAGTTCTGAAGCGAAAGAAAAACGCCAACTTGTAAAACTTATACTATCGAATTTGAGTAATAAGGGCTTGTCATTAATAGTTACCAGTGATAACGAGTGCGAAGAATGGCGCTAGCCAGAAGAAGCGGTGTAGCAGCGAAGACTGGCGGTACTTAGTAGATGCGTTCAGGAACGGAGAAGTTAGATTCGATTTTCCGCTAAATCGCATACAGACTGCGTTTTCAGAATTTGGGATTAATGTGAAAATTTAGTTAACTTATTTATCGAAAAAGAAATACGCATGATCTTAGTAAGCTTAGAATTCGGAGAATAGACTTTTCAGATCCAATACGATTTAAAAAATGCAAGTGTCGTCGCAGACAGCTTTAGGAAATACTTCCAATACAACGCTTATATCAAGCCCAAGGTTCTCTTTTAAATGGTCTTCGATTTTCTTTTTAGAGGCTTCTTCCATTTGTTTTCTTTTGCAATCCATTCCACCATAAGGCAGTAGATATTGTTTATCAAGCTCAATAAAAATATATATGCATTCTTTCTTTGTCCCATCTGAATAACCTTTAAGCTGTGGAGTTGCTTGTTCTGCTCTTCTTGTAACATAGTCATTTAAAAAGTGGTCAAGTTCGGATGTGAAAAAATTTACCTGATTATTAATAGGCACAAGATTTATTTCAGGTATTTCTCTTCGCTCATAAATAATATGAACGTTTAGATCTAGATTAATCCTGCTTGAATTAGGTTGCTTTTCAACAATCTGTTCTACGAATTTTTTAATTTCTTTAATCTTTGATTCTTGTAAGTCTTTTGGTTGTGCAATATAAAACAATTTGTCCCATGCCCGAATCCCGTGAAGCATTCGTAATTTTAATAAGAGTCTTAAATAACAATCGTACCTTTCAATAAAGGTTTGTACTAGATTAGAAGTATGAATAAATTTGCATTCTACAACAATAACTTCGGAATTTTTTTTTGCTAGAAAATCAGGCGTTTTTTTACCTTCTTCTCGAGGAATTCTTTCAATGATATAGCCTAAATTTATAAAATGTTCCATACCCTTTAATTCACCAAAAAAATTTAGTAAATTATTATGCACTCCATTCACAGCAGGATGCATAACGGAAATTAATAATTCTTGTGACATTTGTTCAAAACCTTGCATTCCCAAGGACATACTAATCTTTTTCAATTGGCATTCTATTTGTTCAAGATGTTTTCGGTTCCATTTGCCCAACTTAATATCTAATGCTAACCATAAATATTGAAAATATGGAATGATTAGCCAGTCATCAAAATCAGAAAAAGATTTGTATTTCCTTGAATGTGTTTCAATGATTGGAATATACAGCTTTGAAATTAAGGGATAGCATGCAGCATTTTTTTTTAAGACCTCAACCAACGGCTTATAATCACTAAATAATTTAGGAATTAACATGGCATAAGTCCTTAATGGATAAGTGTTCTACACATGATAAACAGACCCGTTCAAAATAAATACAGGACAGGTAATCTATTAGTTTAATTTTTGAAATATCATCATGCAACTTTCGCTGCATGCTCAAAATAATAAACCTAAAAAATCTATTGATGCAAGCAAAATTTTACTTTAAAAAATCTCGTGGCTAAACACAGATTAGCAAATATGTCCAGCTTAACTCACAAATATAATTGGGTTTAAACAATTTTTAAGCTTTTTTTCGAGTATTCCATACCCAACCATTTAATGATTCTAGTTTAGAAATTCTATATTTTTCAACTTTTCCTGACTTGTATGCCTTTCTTTGTGTCAGTACCCATTCACCAAGATTAAAACTATCTTCTACGTGGTCAAATGGAACCCTGGCATGTCCCTCTCGCCTATAATAACACATCAATTTGTTATATCCATTTAGCCACTGTTCATTTTTAGGCGCCCAAGTCCAACCAAACAAATTTTCTAATAAACTTATTTTTTCTAAAGATAGCTTACCTTGTTTATAGCTATATCTTTGACCGCCTATCCATACGCCAAGATTAAAATCATCTATTTTAAAAATGGCAGGGACGTTTGCATTCCCTTGCTTTTCAATAAACTTTTGTAGATACTTATATCCGTTCATCCATTTTTCATCTAATACATTCCAAGTCCATCCTGGGAATGTTTCTAGTAACTTACATCTTTCATTTAAAATTTTTCCTTTTGAATGTGCGTATTTCTGTGTGCAAACCCAAGTCCCTAAATTAAAGCCATCAACATCAATATAATTTGATGCAACTTTAGCATCACCATGCTTCGTCACATATTTTTTCAAGTATTCTAATCCAATATTCCATTGATCAACCTTTATATTCCATGACCATCCAATTAAACTATTAAAAAAATTAAGTTTGTCTTGAGGCAATTTATTTTGCTTGTATTGGTACCTATACATTTGACACCACCTTCCAAGAGGAAAACCTTTTTCAGTATGCAAATGTTTAACTAGAAAATGCTTTTCTCTATCATAAAACTGTACTAGTAGCTTTTTCCCTCTCTCCCAGCATGCCAAATTAGCATCCCAAACCCAATCAGGCAAACTCTCAAGTTTCAATTTAATATCTTGATCAATTTTATTTTGAGCATAATATAATCGCCATCTTGAAACCCATTTTCCTAATGGAAAGCCAAATTCGGTGTGATCTGTTGAAACAAAGGCATGCCCCTCTCTCAAAACAAAAGTATCAAGAGCTTCAAATGCAGCATTATG
>CAZSLQ010000006.1:13174-24901 GCA_964607885.1 uncultured Pseudomonadota bacterium | reverse complement strand
AAGCCCATCCATTTAATGCTTCCAATTTAACAATTCGCTCCTGTGAAAGATTTTTCAGCACATAGGCTCTTCTTTGCGATGAAACCCACGTAGCCAATGAAAAACCCTCTATGGAGTATCCCCTGGGAACCCTGGAATGGCAAAACTCTTTTACAAATTTTTGCAACAAAGCAAAACCCATATTCCATGCAATGTCTAGTTCTCTTTCCCAAGTCCAACCGGCAAAATCTTCTAAAATTTTTTGTTTTTCTTTTGAAAGTTTTGCCATCAAATAATCACGTTTTCTGTTTCTAATCCAAACGCCCAAATTATGTCCATTTTCAACGTGATCATAAGGAACATCTAAATGATTCTCTCTTCTATAAAATGAACTCAAGCTCCTTATTCCATGATTCCATTTTGAATCAAGTACACTCCATGACCACCCAGAAAGATTTTCTAGCCTTATTTTTCTATCAGCACTCAGTTTTCCATTTTTAAATGTTTTTCTTTGAATAGATATCCATGAACTCAAATTAAAATTATCTACTGTGTATTTAGGTGGAACGATAACATGTCCATTTTTTTTATGAAAATTATTCAATAATCGAAATCCTTCATTCCAGCGGGAATCCAAAGCATCCCATACCCACTCCTGCAATGATTCTAATCGTTTAATATAAGAACAGGAAAGTTCACCTTTATTAAATTTTTTTCTTTGAATTGAAACCCAAGATCCAAGATTATAACCACAAAAATTAAAGTTTGTTGGAACAAATGCATTCCCATTTTTTTCAACAAACTTTATCAGAAGTCCATAATAAAATTCCCAAGGGCGAGAACATTGTTCTACTATTTTGAGAGTTAAAGATTCACAAAAATCCTTTCCGACTTTAATTGGCACGTCAAATAAAATTTTACTTAATTTAGACGTTTTTTTATAAATTCTTTTTCCTAGTTCTAATCGCAAATTATCCAATTCTTCCGCCAGAACATCATCATGTGACCTTAAAGCCTTAACAACTTTCCAAACCGTTTGGAAACAAGCTTGTTCTGAATCAATGATTTCCTCACAAGATTTATCAACAAACACTGGAATTATTATGGTACCAATTTTTTTATTCGGAGCTTTTCTTATAGCCCTTCCAACAGCTTGCACTATATCAATTTCTGATCCTTTAGGATCAATAAAAACAATTCCATCCAAAGCTGGTACATCAACACCTTCAGAAAGACATCTTACATTGGCAATTAAACCAGATATTCCATCCTGAAGATCATCAAAACATCTCATTATATTAAGTCTTTTATCTTGTGGCATTTCACCAAAAATAGTCCCAATAAAACCTATTTCCGGTTTTTCATCTTCGGATAACAAAGGATATATTTTCTTGAATGTATCAACAAATTCTTTAGCCCTTATCTTCCTGCTATGAAAGCTAATAATTCTTTTGAGGTTAAGTTTTTTGATGGCCTTGGCTACCAGAACTTGTCCTGCAAAAGTTCGCGCATCAATTTCATGATTTTTAACAGAAATAAATCGCCCCATTTTTGCATATTCACGATAAATATCGTTATCCATAACAGAAATTAAGACTTGATAATCACTCAAAAGATCTTGTTTGATAGCCTCAGAAAAAGAAAGTCGGTGGAAAACCGGCCCAAATTTATCTTCGTCATCCATCGAAACAATTTCGTAATCAACTTCTTTAGTTTTTTGTTTTAAGTCATATGAGAATATTTTAGGTGTTGCCGTCATAAAAAGTTTACGTGTTGTTTTGATAGCAGTTTGATTAACAATTGTAGCAAAATCACTTTTGGCAGTGCCCGCACAACGATGGGCTTCATCAGCTACAACAAGATCAAATTTTAATGATGGACATAATCTGCATACTTCTGCTATTACAGGCGATGAATGATAAGTTGAAAAAACAATTTTTGAATTTGAATTTGAAGCAAAATATTTAACAATTTCACTAGGGTTGGTTGTTATAGGAAAACCAAGCTCAGAAGCATTAGATTTCATTTCATCATTATCGCTATTCTTATTATTCACAGTTGAATCGGAACAAACCAAAATAGGATTAAAGCTTTTATTAGCATTTTCAGCCCACTCTTTGTATATCTGTGATACCAAAGAAATAGAAGGGACTAAAACAAGAGTATTGTGAGAGCTTAATCGCTCAGATACCCACAATGCTACAAGGGTTTTTCCTGTACCGCATGCCATGTGAAGTTGTCCGTGCCAAGATTTTTTAAAACCTTCTACAATATCATTAATGGCCTTTTCCTGATGTGGACGTGGACTTTTTTTATCTTTAGTAACACTAGTGAAAAGCTTTTCTACTGAAGGAGGCCAATCGAGAATTGAGTATTCCAAATCGTTCAGAAGACATCTTCCAACTAATTTTTCTTGAGCCTGCATTACCTCTTGCGCATTGGCCCCAATGTGATTTGTTGTAGAAATTAAAAGCCGAAATGAAATTTGTTTTCTTGAAGATTCGCTTAAAAATTTATCTACATCTTTTTTTGTAATATAATAATTTTTATTATACGCCTTAGCCTGAATTGCCCAGAACTCTCCTTGTTTTGTTTCGGCAATTAAATCAATACCCTTATCCTTGCCCCAATTACCAGGCCAGTCTTTCCAAAGCCAAACGGTCTTCAATTGCATTGCATAACGAGAATCGTTTTCCAAAAACCATTTGCAATAACGTTCAAAAACTTTCCCATCATTAGAAGGCATGGAAAAAAGATAATTTAGAAATTCATTAAAATTGGCCATTTTAAACTCATTGATTTTATTTGCACCTGGCATAATTACCAATTACAATGTCAACAGTATTTGCCATGATCTTGCAGAACCTCCATACGTAAAACCATTAAATATCTAATAATTATATCTAGTTTGCCCGATCTGATGGGATTTAACAAATGGAGTGGGGGTAAAAAGGGCGATTAATTACAGATGGAAAAATTGTGTAACGGCAGCACTTATTTGGTTTTGAATGTGCAATAAAACAAGGTTTTACCTATTAATAATCTTAATGATTCGATGCTTTTTATTTGAGTATTGGTGCGACTTATTTGGCTTTAAAATTGTAATTAAATTGAAGTTTAATTTTTAGGCAATATTTTCTCGACGATCCATTTTTTAAGTGCCTGTGTATCATTAATATCACCCTCGAAACGGTTGCTTTTTTCGGGAATATATGGCTTATTTGGCTTGCGTTCTCGGTTTCTTTGTATGGCTATTGGCATAATAAATTCGGCTCCGCTAGGCAATATCTTTTCTGTAATAGGCATATAAATGGTATCTGCATCCGTAGGTACTCCAACTTGTATTACTCCGGGAATTGTCAAGGCGATGTCAGCAAAAATCAAGCATCCACTAACACAACTGTAATCTGTTAAGAAAAATACTTTTGCATATGTATGTGGCTTGACACATTCTTGTTGTGGCGATTCTGTATTCGGGGACACCCAATGAACAAATTTCTCTTTATGCTTAAGAGCTTGTTCCATTAATTTTTTAATCTCAAGCAGATATTCACCCGACTTGCCCATCTGACGTTTTTCAAACTCGACGAGCCATTTTATCCGTTCGAAATTATCTGGGGTTACGTACCAATCCTGAAATACCCTAGGACTCTTTGAAGTGATAAATGAAATATAGCGATCGCCATAAATTGCAGAAACGAGTTTTATCCCCCAGGTAGCATCACCACCATTGCATCCGCGCATATCAAGAACAATATATTTTTCATCATGCATTTGATGGGCTTGCTCAATAACCTTATTCATGTGTGCGATTTCATTCCCCGTTGGCCATAGTGTAGGGATTGATATCCAAACCCCATCATCAGGAAGCTCCTCAAACATAATTTCCCGTATTGGTTTTTTAAAGATAGCGTCAACAATTTTGTTGTAATCTGCTCTCGAAATTTCTTGCCATGATAAAGGATACGCAGTGGTTTGATTATAATGCTTGAATGTACATCTGCTTGGTCTTTTGAACCATGGATTGCCATCATCGACAAAACATTCAGAACTAAACCTTACATAATCTGCTTCTATTCCAGGTATTCCTTGATTATATGGTAATACATAATTATTTATGTAATCGATTGGATCCATTTGGTCACACAAAAGAAGTTTATCGCCAATTGCAGGTAATTTTCGCGACCATGATTCATGAATGTAGGAGACAACAAAATTATTATTTTTATAAGATACTATAAATCCAGGCCAATAAATTGTTTTAATGGGATTTTTAAAAGTAATTCCAATATGCTTGTCTTGAAAGCTGTTTGTGAACCACTTCAGTAACGCTTGATAAGCGGCTTTTGAATCAACCTGGTGAGCCTTTTGCAGCGCTTCTTGGTAACAGGCATTCATGCGCTGAGCAAATTGCGGATCTTCCGGATTTACCATGCCAGGGTGGTTTTTTGTAATTTGAGAATGGATTTCATCAAGATCTTTGCGTGTTATCGTTTGCCAACTTTCACGATAATGGCATGCCTGGATTGTTACGAGAACCATTGCCACCAAGAGCAATACTGATTTTCGATAATAAGTCATACCGGAGATCCTTAATAATATTTTTTACTTTATTATTGTAATTTATATGCAATTTAAGTATTAAAAGCAATGCTTTAAATAACTTTATTGAGAAAAATTTATAAAAATTGTACCAAAGCCACATAGGGCGAAGAATGGCGCTAGCCAGAAGAAGCTGCGTAGCAGCGAAGACTGGCGGGGCTGACGAGGCTCGAACTCGCGACCTTCCGCGTGACAGGCGGACGCTCTAACCAAACTGAGCTACAGCCCCAAAATTGGGATAAATTTCAGTAATTATATTTTGCCAGATGTGATATATTTTGCAAGGGGAAAGTTAATTTTTGGGGGTGAAGTAAGAAAGACGGTATTCCCCTTCACTTCCAATAGTAATCCTTGACTAGTTCGGTGCTTTGAGGATCCAACTCATAAAAAACCAACTGCGCGAAGCCCTCTTGCCTGCCAAATTTTAAAGATTTAAATTTTTTGGGGAGTTGGTCAAATGATTGTTTTTTTTCATCGTCGTATTCCGTCCACTTGTCGTCCTGCTCCTTGGCATAAGCCCACGCATGTGTGCCGCTCCCAACGAGTATTCCCTTTAGCTCGTAGCGGATGTCTGAGGTTAGACCTTTAGCTAGATACTGTTTTGCAATTAACAACTCATTTGGGTAGTCATTGTCTGCATGTAACATTAAAATTATTGGAGGTATTATTTTCCTTGTTAATGTTACATTTGTTTCTGGCGCAAGAGGTATTAATTTTTTTGCCTCTTCAGGGGAAATTCCAAATTTTGTCCAGAATTCTTCTTGATTTAAAGCGTCGATAAAAACATGTATTTTAGCTACTTTTTCAATGTCTTCGATGGTATAGCCTGCGGATAAGGGTTTGGCTCCTGTCTTGTAGGTATCTTCAATTCTTTCTTTTACCTCTGATTTTACTTTTTCTAAATCTAAAACAATCTTTTTATTATAAACATTTTCTATGAAATTTTTTTTCGTTACTTGAACATCCACAGGAAATTCGTATCTTTGTGTTTTTTCTTTTGTGAATTTATTTCGACTTAAAAAATCTAGCGATACCCAGTCGCCGCTCCACCTCACATTGCATACTTCGTGTAATGGTGGATAATTGCCAACGATAAATTTAGTATCCCATCGTTCCCCATCAATTTCATAACACCTTTCTTCTTTTAAAAATGCGAAATTTATAATGTCCTGTGATAGGGATGGTGGAACATTCTCAAAAAGTCCGTATACAACGCCCTCGAAGTTGTCTGTTCTGAATTTGCGTTCGCATTGATCAACCAATTTGTGGTGCCCTGAGTAGGACGCGGTTGGTTGATTTGTCATATCTTCCAATACATCGAATAAACCCTTAAGTGTATCACTCCCAAATTTTGTTTTGTTCGCATTTAAAAAATCGCGTAGAGTGGGTAGGTGTGCGAGGCATTGTAATGTTGCGTTAAAGTAACAATCCCCGCTTCTGTTGATCAGTACGCTTGTTTTTGTAGAAGACAGTTTCGGTGTAAGTTTTGTCTTTAGCTTGGTGAGTGCGCCTTTTAAATTCTCTAACCTGCCTTTTAATGCAGTGAGATTATTTTTTAGTAGAAGGAGGCTGCTACCTATGGTTTTGGTACGAATCTCAAAAATTAAAATATCTTTCCCGCTGAAAACGTCTTCTAATTTTTTCCACCCGGATCTAACCCATGGGGACTGATTTTCCCAAATGTGTGTTTCTCCTATGAAAAGATGATCAACCAGATTGTTTTCAGTTCTATGGAATCCATATATGTTCATTGCATATGTTCCGTCATCGATGTTTACGGGGAAGGGATTGGTTTGTTCATTAAAATTGGGAAACCTATTCGTTGTAACCCCTGAGGTTGCACCACAATCGATATAAAATTTTTCTAATGTTTCCGTATGATTGTCTTTGCTAGCAGCGCCTTTTAATCCTAAATATTTTCTCAAATTAGTTAGTGGTACCTTCTTCCATCTAAAAGAATTGGCAAGATAGACATCTTTTGCCGTGTTCCCCTTATAAAAAAGCCCACGAAATCCCAATAATTTATGAATTTGTTCTTTCTGGCTTGGGTACCAATCCTCGATGAAACATAAAAGCATTTCTGCATTTTCAGCTGGCTCCATCCAGCTACGCCAATTTAGTTTGTTCCATCTTGCAAGATCGTACATATTAACATCTCTGTTTTTTTTGTCTTCTTGGTTTGGGTATATATTATTTTGCGCCAACCAATATTTGAGATTATTTATTAAGTTAAGCGAAGCTCTCCAGGCGCATCCCCATCCAATATCATCATTATAATCTTTATCTTTATATTCTTCCCGAGGTGAGATTATATCTTTAGGAGGAATGTCTTCATATGGATATGCTCCGTAGTAGGTAAAGACTCCCCCCACAACGTGACAGTCCACATTGTTGAATTTTTTAGTGTTGTACGTTGAAGCGTTGAGCATGTCATCAACGTCCAAGATTATGGGGCGACGTTTACCCTTTTCTTGGAAGGTCCTTTGTTCAAGCTTTGTATTATCCGCGCTTATTCCATGGGTATCTCCTGCTCCAAAAACCATATTAATATTTAAAGATAAGATAAAAAGTAGAAATGTTGTTTTACTCCAACCCATCAACCTCATGCTCCATCCTGCGACTTTCATTAATTTTCCACACATCAGCCTTACCTTTCTTCGCGATATATCCTGCGGCCTTTACTAAAAAATGCTCCTGGTCTGCCTCTGATTGCCCCAAGCTCTCCTTTGGCGTACCAAGCTTACCGGTAAAGTAGTGCACGCCCTCTTTAGCTCCGGGAAAATTGAATCCATATGTATAATAAAAGTTTTCGTTTTTACCTCCACCTGCATAACCTTCAGGTTTCCAGCCAATTCCTCCCTTACCACTTAAAACATTTGTATAATGCCCATGTTCTATAAAGTATGCTTGCATTGCTGTGTGCAAAGATGCCAGATTTACTGTAACTTCGGCTTGGCGTGCCTTTGCTTGATATCTAAGATACTGAGGTACTGAGATTGTGGCCAAAAATGCTATGATTGCAACTACAATCATAAGCTCGATTAACGTGAACGACGGTTTGTTCATAAAACTCCCCCGTGATTAAACTTTATACATACAGACTTTAAAATTATTTTGGCATTAAAAACCGTCCAGATGCAATTTTTGAGATTAAATTTAAAATTATGTTTTTAAACCTGCGAAAAATCCAAGGTTTTCAAAGTAATAAAAAAAATGTAGATTAAATAAGGTATATAAAGTTCATGTTTAAAGGAGAAGGTCATGGCTATAAAATTAGTTGGCAAAGAGATTGCCGATGTTGATGTAAAAGATCTGTTGAAAAAATTGACTGTAGCTTTTGCAGATGAGTGGGTAGCATATTATCAGTACTGGTTAGGGGCCCAGATTGCAAAGGGCGTTATGCGTCCTGCTATTGTGGCAGAGTTGCTTGAACATGCAGGTGAAGAACTTGGGCATGCCCAGATGATTACGGATCGAATCATTCAGTTAGGTGGAATTATAAAAGTTCTTCCAAACGAATGGGAGAAGCTTGCAGGATGCAAATATAACGCCGTTAAATCAGAAAGTTCAAAAATTATTGTGCAGGAAAATATCAAGGGTGAACAGTGTGCAATTAAATTTTACAATAGCCTACTAGTAGAGTTGCACTGCAAAGATTTTGTTACGGCAAATATCATTTCTAAAATTCTTGAAGATGAAGTAAAGCATGAACAAGATTTGATTATGTTGCTTGAAGATCTTGAGGCGTGCTGCAAGTAACCTTATGATGCACCTTGCGGAATTTCTTCCAGTTCGAACCAAAAATCATCCTCCGGAGTTTGATCGCATACACGGCATTTTTTCTCAAGGCAGTGTTTTGCATAACATTTTTTATGTACAGCATGCATACATCTTAACATTATTGCATTCTCATCACTGTATATTTTTGTGGAACAATTTACGCATATTGTTGGTTGAAATAAATTTTTTCTGAGATATGCGCTTAAGGCGATTGAAATTAACTTGGGAATTGGAAGATCACTCAGATGAGTGTGTGGAAACAGGTTTGTAACATTAGGTAGGAAACTACCTAATGTTGTTTTTTTTATAAAACATTGAACCGTTTTTGATGCGGTGTTCTCAGTAAATGAAAAAATAATAAATATATTAATGGGATTTTTTACCACAATTTCCGGTACGCGTGTTTGAGTGTTGTAAATTTGATAACTTACATAAGTAGATGAACCACGTTTTTCTGTTGAGTGTAGAACGCAGGCATATGGTCCAATTATTAGATTTGGTATTTTTTCCATAGAGCTTACGTTTTTAGCTACAAATATTGAAAAAATAAAAAGGACACATAATTTTTTATTCATTTTTAAAATCCCAGATATGTAATTATGTTCTAAAAAGCGAATACAAATAATAAAACTATAATTTTGAGTCGTCAAATTTAAGCAATTTTGAGTAATTATGATTAGATACTTGTTATAAATATTGGAAAAGAGAATTTTGCAATTTATGTTAGATTATTCAGACCTAAAGAGGTTTAGGCAATGCTTTTAAGCTTATCCAAAAGTCATCACAAGTGGCTTGAATATGCTCTTGTTTATAACATTTTTTATGAGCAATTTGACCACATTTTAAAAGAATTATTGTTTTCTTATCACGTATTTTTCTTGAGCAAACCAAACAGCTTTTAGATTTTAAAATATGTTCTCTAAAATATATACTAAAGGCGATTTTTAGAAGATATCCTATTATGCTTTTTTTATAAAATTGTTGTCTTAAAAATAAAACATCACTAAGCATTGTATTATTGAGAAGTACCGTAGATGTGATAGTTTGCCGGCACTGCATTTCTTCACAAAATTTAGTGTTTTGCAGGGTACAAGTAACATCCGTGGAATTGTTGTATTGGGTGAATGTTAATGTTATAAAAGCCACATCAAAAATATTAGATAAAATTGGATCCGAGAATTGATTGCTGATAGGGACAATCCTGTACTGCAAATAAAACATATTGCCCTGTTGAAAATTTAAACTTTTGACGCATTGAAATGGTTCAATAAAGATGTTTTCTGGTGGTTCCATTGCAGATATGCTTGTGAATATAAGAAAAGTGAAAAATAATTTTTTCACGGTACATCACTTACGGCAACAAGCCTAATAACATCTGTTCCGGATCTTCTGGTTAATATGCATTGCACATAAACTGGTTTTGCCGTATATTTTACATCAATCGAGTATAGTCCTGGGTGGAGGAGTGATTGTGAGCATGGAATGCAAACAGCCTTTAATATTTCTGGGTCAAGATTTTCAAATATGTGTTTATTTGAAAGCCCACAAACGTCTGCGTTAAACGTAAATTTAATATATTTTCCAAGCATTGTGGAAGGTAGGTATAGGTTAAATTCAGAAATTTTGCACGGAATTTCAACAGCGGTATCAAACCAATTTTTATCGGAAAAAAATACATCTGAGCATGGTACACCTTTATACCTATATTCAATAAAAGGCATGACAATAGATCCAGAATCTTTATTCCAGGAAAGATAAGTTTCCTGAAGCTTAGGGGATAATTTAAAAAATGTTAATGGTTTTATGGAAGATCCTGATATGACAAGCAAAATTGTAACAGTATAAATTGATTTAAAAAAACGCATAAACTTCTCCTTAAATAGCTTTTCTGAGCTCTAAAATCTTGTCCCTTAGCGCAATGGCCTTTTCAAATTCCAGGTTTTCCGCTGCAATGCGCATCTCTTCCTCAAACTGTTCAATAAGCTTTTTAGCCTCTTGGATAGACTTAGGTTTGGCAGATATTTTTATTTTGGCTTTAACTTTAGATGCCTGCTTTATACGTTCCTGAAGTTTGGAGATGCTTTTCCCAACCTCTCGTTTTACCGTCTCCGGCGTGATTCCATGTTTTTCATTATACTCCATCTGAATCTTGCGACGGCGATTTGTCTCATCAATTGCCTGCTGCATTGATTGAGTAACTTTATCTGCATAAAAAATTACTTTACTCTCAGTATTTCTTGCGGCTCTTCCTATTGTTTGTATAAGCGATTTTGTGTTACGTAAAAAACCTTCAATATCCGCGTCCATGATTGCCACCAAAGCAACCTCCGGAATATCTAAGCCCTCACGTAAAAGATTGATACCGACCAAGCAGTCAAAAACTCCCGCGCGTAGCTTATGAATGAGCTCTGTTCTTTGCGGGGTTTTGATTTCACTGTGCATGTAACAAACTTTTATGTTTTTATTTTCAAGATATTGAGCCAAATCTTCAGCTGCTTTTTTTGTAAGTACTGTAACAAGTGTTCTAAAGCCTTTGTCAGAGGTTTGTTGAATCTGTGTTATAAGATTGCTTAACTGGCCTTCACGCTTGATAACCTCTATTTTGGGATCAAGAATTCCAGTTGGTCTGACAATCTGTTCAACAACGGTGTCAGAATTTTTTATCTCATATTCACCGGGCGTTGCTGAAACAAAAATCACATCTTTGAAGTATTTTTCAATCTCTTCAAATTTCAAAGGACGGTTATCATAAGCAGCCGGAAGTCTGAATCCGAAATCGATAAGTGCTTTTTTACGTGAATGGTCTCCCTTGTACATGCCGTGAAGTTGTGGTATTGCAACATGTGATTCATCAAGAATTAAAAGAAAATTTTTATCAAAGAAGTCGAAGAGTGAGTATGGAGCCTCTCCGGGTTTACGACCATCAAAATATCTAGAATATCCCGTCTCCTTTAACATCTCGATATCATGATTTGTGCGTGTTATCAACCGTTCTCGATAAAGCGGATTTTCAAGCTTAGGCGCTTCGATTGCAAGATCATGTTCGATCTGCTTAATGGCAGCATCCCGTTTTTCTTGAGTTGTTAAAAAGTGTTTTGCAGGAAAGATTAAAATGTTGTCTAGCTCCGATAGCACTTTTTGTTCTTGTTTATCTACAAGCTCAATATTTTCAATCTGATCCCCAAAAAGCTCTATGCGCAGGTTGTCATGCATGTAGGGTAAATTTATGGTTACAGTGTTGCCCACAACCCTGAAGTTACCGGGTGCATTTTCAGTGTCGTTGCGTTTGTATTGTATAAATATAAGCTCATCGAGTAATTTTTTTCTTGAAATTTTATCCCTACCTTTAAGGTGTAGTGTCAGATC
>CAZSLQ010000006.1:12441-13164 GCA_964607885.1 uncultured Pseudomonadota bacterium | reverse complement strand
GCGATAATCCCACGGGTTTCCTAACGAATAAATTGCCGATACCGATGCAATAATTATCACATCATTACGATTAATTATTGAGGCGGTAGCCTCAATGCGAAGGCGTTCTATCTCAGGATTGACCTTTGTCTCTTTTGGAATATAAACATCTTGAGCCGGCAGGTATGATTCGGGTTGATAATAATCATAATAACTTACAAAGTAACAAACCTTATTCTCCGGAAAAAACAGACTGAATTCTTCATAAAGTTGGGCAGCCAGAGTTTTGTTTGGTGACATGATTAGAACAGGTCTATTCTGTTTTGCTATTAAATTGGCAAGCGTAAATGTTTTGCCCGAGCCCGTTACTCCCAACAAAACGGACTTGCCCGGACGACTTTTACAAAGAGTCTTAATTGCTTCGGGCTGGTCTCCGCCCGGTTTGAATGGAGATTTTAAATTAAACTTTTTATTTTTAAAGAAATCCATACTAACTCATAAATCCGGAACATAGTGTTGAAACTTCTTTGGTTATTTCGGCTTGACGCATTTTGTTATACTGCAGTGTCAATCGATCAATATATTTTTCTGCATTTGTTGTTGAATTGTCCATTGCTAAAAAACGTGCCGAATATTCCGATACCAATGCCTTTAATAAGATATTTATGACCAGTCCCTTTATGTGTCCGTAAGCGAGATAGTTGAGTATTTCATTGCTGTCTTGCTCCCAAATTAGCTCCCTTC
>CAZSLQ010000006.1:8136-12431 GCA_964607885.1 uncultured Pseudomonadota bacterium | reverse complement strand
TTTTCGATGAAATCGCTAGCAAGCGAAAGGTAGTTGTTCGAGTTAATATCGTTGTAACTTAAAACTATCTCTCCAACGTCGTAATCCTGGATAAATTTGGGGGCCTTTATCCCCATTGTTACAAATCTTGGTTTTGTGATCTTTTTTGATGCAAGATAATTGAGGGTAAACTTATAAAGATTTGAGTTTAATCCACCACAAAGTCCTTTGGAAGTTGATACGATAATGAATAACGGATTGGTATCCGGTAAATTATTTGGCAATAGTGGATTTTGCCACTCTTGATTGAATTGAAGTAACTCATAAAATAAATCATTCAATTTTTGTGTGTAATTTTCGATTATTGGAGTTTGGTGTCCTAGTTTCGCATAAAGAGACATTGAAACCAGTCTGATTGCATGCGTAATTTTTTTTGTGGTTTGTATCGATTTTATCTTCTGTTTAACTTGTATCTGCTTTGACATCTTTGCCTCCGCTTTGAAATATAGCATATTCTAGGGCAGAACTATAAAACAATGCTAACACTTGGAATAAAAAAAAGGAATGTTTAGACTAAAAAATATTAATTTTGAAGATAAAAGGGGTTTAAATGATAGTTTTAATTGACGGGTACAACCTTTTAAAGCAGATTTTTCCACACGTTAAGGGTAGGCTGGACTTGCAAAGGGAGACTTTCATACGGCAACTTGGCTATTATAAAACCAAGAAGCAGAAAGAGATAAAAGAGATTATTGTTGTTTTTGATGCCGGGCCATTTGGACATGCTACCAGGGAGGTTCATCATGGTGTTGTTGTTATGTTCTCAGGGCAAAGAAGTAGCGCTGATGATTGGATTATTGAATATGTAGAAAGGCATCGTAATGAAGATTTGATGGTTATTACAATGGATAGAAAGATTATTGACGAATGCGAGAAATTGGGTGCAACAGCCTTGAGTAGCCTTGATTTTTATGGAATTATGCAGAGCTTTTTACTTGACGAATCAGAGCAAATTATTAAATCGCCAAAAGATGGTGCCATTGAGAAATATGAACAGGAAGAGGGGCCTTTTAGTAACAAAATAGATCGGGAGGCTTTGGATCTTCTAATGGAACAATCCAGTTTTTTTGTTAATAAGCAAGATGATGTTGATTTAAATGAAGAAGTTGGCAGAAGGGGCAAATCGTCGACTTTGTCCAAAAAGGCCCGTAAACTGTTATCTAAGGTTAAAAAATTAAGTTAAATGATGAGGCATTAAATGGAACTTGAATTTGGTATAAAAGAGATAGATTCTGTTGTAAAGGATAATCTCTTACCTTTATTGAAAAAATATTCGATTTTTACATTTACCGGGCCGTTGGGTGCAGGTAAGACTACCTTAATTCGTAGCATTTTGCGTCAGTGTGGTATTGAATCAGTTATTTCAAGCCCAACATTTGGATATGTTAATTCTTATGTTGCAAAAGATGGAACTGTTTATAACCACTTTGATCTTTACAGAATTAATTCGATTGAAGAGTTTATTAGAATGGGTTTTGAGGAATTTTTATCAAAATCAAATTGCGTTAATTTTATCGAATGGCCGGAGGTGATCCAGGCTCTACTTGCAAATACCGATCTTAAATCAAAGGTTTGTGATGTTACACTTGCGTATATACCACATGATCTTTCGGGACGTATACTTGGGATAGGGAGGTAATGAGGAGAGAGTAATGGCTTTAGTGATTAATCACTTGAAAAGTGATTTGCGTAAGTTTTTGCTAGTGGCGATATGCCTTGTTTTAGTGGGACTTATTTTTATCTATTCCGCAAGTTCTGTTTTTGCTTTAGAAAAATTTGGTAATGCGGCATATTTTCTAAAACGGCAGACGGTATACATTTTTTTGGGTTTGGTTGGTTTTGTTTTTTTCTGTTATTCCTAAAGAATTTTTCAAAAAATATGCGGCTTTGATGTTTCTGGGTTCTGTCGCATTGACTTTGCTTACATTTGTTCCCCAATTTGGGCTAAAATGTCATGGTTCTAACCGCTGGCTTAACATTGCAGGATTTAGCTTCCAGCCAAGTGAGTTTTTAAAACTTTTTCTTTTGATGTATTTGGGATACTTTTTAGAAAAAAGGCGACTTGCTTCCGGTTCTTTTGTGAACAGCTATCTTCCATACCTCTTAGTTTTAGGACTTACCTCAGTAGTTTTGTTGAAACAACCGGACTTTGGGTCGATGATTACAATTTTTGCAGCGTCAGTTATTTTACTATTTGTTGCTGAATTTAATTTGCTTTATTTAGGCCTTACCGTTTTATTCATGGTTCCGGCAGTCGTTTATTTAATTTTGACCAAATCTTACAGAGTTAATCGAATATTGATATTTTTAAATCCGTGGTCCGATCCACAGGGCAGGGGTTTTCAAATAATTCAGTCGCTGATTGCGATAGGCTCAGGAAGCGCTTTTGGGCTCGGGATCTCGAATTCAAAACAGAAGTTTTTTTATCTTCCAATGCAGCATACGGATTTTATTTTTTCGATAATAGCGGAAGAAACGGGTTTTATCGGCTCTTGTATTATTGTTTTGCTATATTTTTTGCTTTGGTTTTACGACTTACGGCTTGCTTTACCGTTAAACGGCCAGTTTGAGTTTTTTACAACGGTCGGCTTTGTGTCTTTTATTAGTTTACAGGCTGTTATTAACTTAATGGTCGCTTCTGGGCTTCTCCCGACTAAAGGGTTGAGCTTGCCATTTATAAGCTATGGAGGAACAGCAATCATTTCGTTATTTTGTATGTTGGGACTTATTTCAAATTTTGCTAAAAATAATAATAGCGAAGAGTAAATTTTTCTGTTTTTCAATTAGCCCCATCTGTACATCTCTTTTAATTGACACGATTCTGTACACAAGGCATAATTACTACGCGTGTCTTTTGGGGGTGTGGATAATTTACTTAATTTAAGGGTATCGAATGATTTTTAAGCGGGTTGTCTTATTTGCCTTAATTGGTTTAGCAACAGTTTCGGATGTTAAATTTTTGCATGCTGAAAATCAACCTGTTATCGGGCAGAATAATGTTGAAAACGGTGATTTTAACATTGATTCAATGCAGGATTTTTATCAGGAGATGGTTAAAATTTGGGCTGAGGCCAAAAAACGTGAAGATGAACGCAAAATTCTTTATTTTTCAAAATTATCCGAACAACATCAAGGACTCCTGAAGAATGCGCAAGATTTGTACAATAAATTTTTAGAGGATGTTGATATTAGAAATGGGCTTGCAAAATTATGTCAGGATGTGCGTTGTAGTATTGAACAGCTTAGAGACGGATTATTTATTTCTTCCGAAAATATGGAAGTTTTGAATGATGTTTTAGTAAAGATACAAAAACTTCAGATGGTTATGGCACTTGATTATTGCCCATTCTTGCCGGCACGAATGAAGGGGATGGGATCGGGTGGTATGGATGATTTATCAGGCATCGTAAGCAGCCTTATGCAAAATATTGTGCAGGATGATAAAAGTGGAGATAGTGATTGGGGCCCATCGGATGAGGGAGTATTAGAGGATTCTGATACTATGTATTCTCGGGAAGATTTGGCGAGTTTTTGCGAAAGTCTTACTGCCCTGAGCAAATCCGGTATTATTAGAGTTTCAAAGGACGAAGGTCCGGAAGTAGTCGCTCTTAAAGCTAAAACTGAGAACCTGGTTGGAATTTTAAAAGAAATGCTTTTGTGTTTTTTAAACAATAAGCAAAAGGAGTTGGCTTTATGTTATATGAGATATCTTACTCCAAGACTTGATGAGGTGTTTAAATTACTCAAGGATACAAAACTAGTTTTTGAGGAGGAGATTAAGGGCTACATCACAGACCTGTCTGTAAATATTTTTGATAATACCTCGTCTGATGAAAATATATCACAGAAAGCGTATGTTTTTTGGCTCAAAGAGATTAAAAAAAATCAGCGTGCGCTATTGGTTTTTGCAAAATTGAAGGAGGATATTAATTCACCTGTTGCAGGAACGGAGCGATTGTTTGAATTTGTTGCTTACTCTTATGATTTTTTATCTTGCTTGAATGGTTTTTATACTAAAGATATGAGGGAAAAGGGCTACGGGGTATTAAGCAAAGAACTTTTAATTCCAAAGGCTGTTGATTGGGGTTTTTCCGGAGCTATGGCTGCCTGGTACTTCTTTTTAAAACGACCCGATGCCATAAGCAGTTTTTTACTTCAGGTAATTTACGGTAGTATTCCACCAAATATGATTAGCACCAAGGACTTTATGGTTTCCAATTCTATGGCCGCTACGGTTTCCCTTTTTGTATTGTTTA
>CAZSLQ010000006.1:4190-8093 GCA_964607885.1 uncultured Pseudomonadota bacterium | reverse complement strand
GGATCTTGGATTTACTTCTACTGGATTTATGGCGAATGGCTGGGTAATGATCATGCTCTCGGATGGCCGTCAGATTACAAGCATTTTAAAAAATCTGTCTATAATCTTTTAAAAGAGTTTGAAAAAACAGTAAGCATGCACATTGCATCCGCAATTAGAAATAAAACAGATCCTGAAACACTTGATTCTATTGAAAGATATACATTGGGTGTGGTGAATCCGGAGCTCCTATGGTATTTTGTTGACACCATGACTCCATTGATTCTTTTTAGTAACTTTGAGCAACCGTTCAGGTTTAAGGAGTTAGATGCTACTGAAGGTGCGAATTATTCCGTCCAAGAGGTAGCAAAGTTATTAGACGTGCCTGAATTTAAAGTTGAGGGCTGGGTTAAGGCAGGATTGAAGGCTTCCGAAAATAAAATTTCTGGAAAAGATTTAGATGAATTTTTAATGAATCATGGGCACCATCGAGGGTTTTATTTAGTTAACCCCGAACAAAATTATTCAATTCAAGATTTATCAAAACGGTTACATGTTTCAGATCGTACGATTACCGAGCTCTGGCTTACTTCGGGACTTAAGATTACAGCCGATGGTAACATCCTGGGTAGAAATTTGGTTGATTTTTTAACAGCTAGAGCCGCAGATAACAAAAATCCGGTATTCGGATTGTATGATAACGATCTTTTTATTACTGAATCAGTTGCGTGTGATTATGAAAATTTTAGCGAGGAAGATAAGAGACGTGTTTCGTTAAAAAGCTTTTATGTTGAAACATGCATCTCGTATTATGTTGCCTCATGTGTCGGGCGAACGCTTGGAGCAGCTATCACAAGAAAGTTTCAAGGTCCTATTTTGAACTTTCTATCATATACCGGTGATAAATTCCTTGATGGGCTTGCCAAGTTACACATAATTGGAAAAGACACAAGAGAAATCTGTACGGGAGTCAAGGAGGAGTTTATTGATGGTATCGATGAGTCAATAATGGTTTTAAAGATGGTTCTCAAGGAGGGCCTGGCTCCTCAGTCTCCGATTCGAGAGATGATAGTCGCTCGGCTGGGAAAACGCGGTACAATTTCTGCAAATCAAGATTCTTCCGTTGACGACCAGAATAAGGAGTTGCTGAGGCTGGTCTTAAAACATTGCCGGTTAAAACATTTAATTACACATCTTGATGCCGCAAATATTATGCAATATTTCTTGACTAAAAAACAGATTGATGACGAGCTAATAGATAAAATTGTTACTGCTTTGAGAAATAATTTACTGGCATCTGTAGGAGGTTGGATTGGCGAACTTGCAGCCAATGGTGGCGTTAATTTATTAACTAACTGGAAGGGGCCTATGCAATTGTATCCTTCTAAGCTTATGAAGTACGTAAACGCTTAATCTTTTGCCTTATAAGAAACTAACGTGATGCCGAGTTCATTGGCCTTTTTGATAAATTCTTCTTGCTGCGCGATTAAGGTCTTATCATGCAGCCATGCAATTGCAGCAACGTCGCCCTTTTTTATGTTGGCCAAAGATTTTGGGCCCAGAGTTGGGAGATCATATTTATGATTCTGGTTTTGATGGGCGGCCTTACAAACAACTACACTACCTTTTCCGAGCTCTATTCCACGAGCAATACACTTGTCTGTGCCCTCAATAGCCTCGACGGCCATAATCATCTGATTTTTAATTACCACGGTCTGCCCGATATCAAGTTGAGAAAGTTTAATGGCAGTCTCGATTCCCATTTTGATGTCTGATTGTAAAGATTCGTCCAGCCTGCCTGTTAAAATGCCCGGCGCGATCATCAATGATTCTAAAACCTCATCTTGTCTTAGAACGGATATGCCATTGTCCTCTAACTCTTTTACAATTCTCTCCATTACGGCAGCATCACTTTTGTAAAGAATAGATGCCAGAAGTTTTATTGCAAGCCAGTCAAATTTAAAATTCTTAAGCAGATGACTTTTATCAACTTTGCCGATCATCAGTACTTGTTTTGTCTGTCTGGCTTTTAAGAGATTTAAAACTTGCCCTGCTTTATAGCACTCTTGGGCGATAAGTTCCACTTTTCCCTGTGTAAGTCCCTGTAGGTCTGCCAGATTGTCTTCAGGAAACAAAACGACTATGAAAAAATGCCTGTTTTTTTTAAGAAGACTTTTGCATGCTTCCAACGGAAGCGTTCCCGTGCCAGCAATTACTGCTATCATTAATTATTCCTAGCATCTTTTCGATTTCAAAGGTCAACTTGATTGCCATTATATTCTGTTCCGGATGAATTTGGTTAGTTTTATTTTTTATAGAATTTAAGAAGTACTCAATTTCAAGCTTTAACGGATTATCTTTGTAAACAAAAACTCTTTCAACTAGAGACTCCTGCTTATACTTGAGTTGCTCTGTACCAATAATTTGCGTACTTGTATTCATTTGTCTGTGAATCGAAATATCCTGTGTTGTGAAGTCTAAAAGTAGATACTCATTTTTCTGATGTACTTCCATTGTACGTTTTTTTATTTGAGACGCTCTGCTTGCTGTTAGATGGGCAAAAGCACCATTTTCAAAACCAATCTGTACCGAGACAATGTCGCATGAGTTTGAGTAAAGTTTTTGACCTTGGGCACTCAGGGTTTTAACTGGTGAATCGATGAATTGGAGTATTAAATCCAAGTCATGAATCATTAAATCAAGTACAACGCTATCTTTTTGTACCCTAGGATCAAAAGGTCCCATGCGGTGTGTTTCTATCATTAATGGCTGATTAATAATTTTTTTAAGTTCCTGTACAGCTCCGTTAAACCGTTCAACATGTCCTATGTGAAGAGTTAGCTGGTTTTTCCGTGCTAACTCGATAAGCTCCTCGGCTTCGAATAAATTTTTTGTTATAGGTTTTTCAACCAGCACATGTTTGCCTTTTTCCAAACAATCTTTAACTATTGAATAGTGAAAATCTGTTGGAACTGCTACTATAACCGCATCAACCTGATCTATCCAGTCATTATAATCTTTTGATTTTTGAATTGTAGGGTTGATTATCTTTTTAAAATTGGCTTCATTTGGATCAGCGACACCAATAAGCCTTAAATCCTGTAAGCTCTGCGGTTGTAAGCATATCGATGCATGATAACCACCCATTTTCCCCAATCCAACTACGCCTAATTTTATCATTATATCCCTTTTTGGTCTGAGATTGATCGCATTGAAACACCGCGTTTGCTTGTTTCGATAAAGTTGATGAAATGTTGTACCTGAGGCACATTTCCCCAAGATTCGCTTTTTGCGAGTTCTTTTATTTTCTGCAAACTATTTTTTTCATTAAAGAATAACTTTGTTACGTGTTTGAGAGAACTAATCTCATCCGAGTTAAAACCCGCTCGCTTAAGAGCTATAAGATTTAACCCTGCAAACGCAGCCGGCTGCTCATTAAATAAGCAGTAAGGAGGCAGGTCTTGTCTTGCGCCACTGAATGGTGCTACCGCGGTAAAAGACCCCACACGACAGAATTGATGTGTTCCACAGTATGCCATCAGGAAAGCATTTTTTTCGATATGTGAATGTCCACCCAAGCTTACATTATTTATTAAAGTTACGTTATTTTCAAGAACACAGTCATGGGCTATATGTGAGTAGTTCATGATGTAACAGTTGTCGCCTATAATCGTTTTGCCATCCGGATATTTTGAAGAATGGACGGTAGTAAATTCTCTGAATTCGCAGTTTTTTCCTATTTCAATGGTCCCAAGAAACTCCTTTGTTCCAATGTTCTGGGCTGGAAAACCGATTGAAACGTTTGCATGCAGTCTTGTTCCGTCTCCAATTGTTACGTTTCCAACTACTATACAGAAAGGGCCAACTTTAACATTGTCCCCCAATTTTACATCCGGTCCAACAATTGCTGTTGGATGTACATAT
>CAZSLQ010000006.1:0-4180 GCA_964607885.1 uncultured Pseudomonadota bacterium | reverse complement strand
AAAAAGCCTCCTGAAAATAGGAAGCTCCTTGCTTAGATTCTATGTTGTTAATCACAAAAAACTCAAGGTTAGAAAAATAAACTTAAAAAATGGTTGGGGCGGGAGGATTCGAACCTCCGGGTGGCGGAACCAAAATCCGCTGCCTTACCACTTGGCTACGCCCCAAGCAAAACTTTACGTTTTACAACTCTTCCCCGGCAACCTTTTTATATTCGCAAATAATTTTCTCTTCTATCATCTTACGTGTTTCGGCATTTAAGGGATGTACAATATCCTTAAAGGACCCATCTTTTTTTCTGCGAGAAGGCATCGAGACAAATAAGCCTTTGTCGCTTTTTATAATTTTCATATCTCTAACAATAAAGCAACCGTCAAATATGATAGTTGCATATCCCTTAAGCTTGCCTTCATTTGCAGGAAAGACTTTTACTTCGGTTATCTCCATACTATTCCTTAAGTTTCAAACCCGGTCATAAGCGACCACATTTTATCCGTCTTATACACCTTATAGCCAAAACTTTTACAAACTTAACTTTAATTGTTTGTAGTTATTTTGTCAACAAGTTTTGACTTATTGACAAGTGGCTATTTATGCGTACTTTCTGCTCTATTTTAATATATCTTCATCTTTTTTCGGCGGCTCTTAATTTTGCCGATCTGCTGGATGGATTTTGTGCTAATTCTTCATCAGTTGCGGTGATGGGTTTGGGAGTTAAAATTTTTAGCTGTAGTAAATCCTCTTTCTCCTTGAAAAAATTTTTTACAAGTCGATCCTCCAGGGAGTGAAAGCTTATGCATACGATTCTTCCACCTTGAGAAATAATTGGAACTGTCGCATGTAGGAAAGAGTGAATATTTTCAAGCTCGTTATTTACCGCGATTCTTAACGCTTGAAAGGTTTTTGTGGCAGGATGGATGGGTTTGCGTCCCTTATCCGTGTATCGGGAAATTATTGATTCGATAAGTTCCGTTAGTTGTCTAGTTGTTTGAAAAGGTGTTGCTTTGCGTTTTTCTACTATAGCGCGGGCTATTTTTTTCGCTTGACCCTCTTCTCCGAATTCATAGAGAATTTTAGAGATTTGTTGTTCCGAATAAGTATTTAAAATGTGGGCAGCCGTTACACTGTAATGTGATTTTGACATTCGCATGTCAAGCGGTGTATCTTTCATAAAAGATAAACCTTCACGTTGGAAAATTTGTAATTGTGATGTTCCAAAATCGGCAAGTATTCCCGCAACGTTTTTAATGTTTTCATTTTTCAGTAATTTATAGAGATGCGCAAAATTCCCCCAGATTATTTTAAGCCTATCCCCGTATTTTTCTTTCAAAACAGATTCATTCTGTTCTATTGATTTTTGATCCCAGTCAATTCCTATAACCCTGCATGAAGGCTCTTTTTCAAGGATTGCGGCAGAGTGGCCACCGCACCCGAATGTCGCATCAACATAAAGCATTCCCGCTTGGGGATTTAAGTACTGTAATACTTCATTAACTAAAACGCTTTTATGTAAAGGTTTTTGTGTTGTTGTTTGCATGTTATTTAAAGTATCCTTCTATCATCGGGGTTAATTTGGGTTTTTGAGTTGGTTTGGTCACGTAGTCAATAAAATCACCCAAAATTCCATATTGCTCCGTATAAATGGAGATCTTCTTCTTTTTTAGATCTACCAATCTTCCAATGTCGAGCTTTCGTCTTGCCGGAAGAAGCTCATAAGTTGATTTTTCTGCTTCGTCCATTTCGTCTTCATCAAATACAGCCAAATATCCACGCACATATATTCTGTCGCGATCTTCGACGATTGTGTCAACATTAATTAATCCCTTTTCATTGGGCTTAATTTTAATTGTTGGGGTTTTATCAAATCTCCAAACACTCATGTCATCGCGCACGTCCTCTGCGGTTGCCCATGTCTCCTTTGTTTTTTGTGCAAGCCAAGTTCCCTTTGCTTTCTTTTGATAAACAAAGCAGTTTACTAATATGGTTTTTCCCGTTTTGTTTTCAACGTAAAAATCCAACTCAGGACTTATTCCGGGTTCCTTTTTACTTACAAAATCGTAATCATAAAAATCACCGGCGATTCCGTATTTTTCTATTTCTATAACCACTTTTTTACCCTTTAATTGGGCAATTAGATCAAGGTCAATTTTACGATTATCGTCAAGGAGTTGAAAAGTTGACTCTTCTGCATCTTTTTCATTTTCAAAAACGGCCAAATAACCAAATATATTTTCCCTGTCCTGCTCATCAATTATTGTATCCATATTTACGATAACTTGTTGTTTATTCTCCAGTTTATAGATGGCTGATTTGTCCCAGCGCCAGCGACTGAGGGCGTGCTTTTTTATGTAGGAAAAGCATGTTATATAAACTGTCTTCCCTGTTTGATTTTCAACCTCAAAATCAAGCTCATGATTCGAGGTGGTCCCTTGCTTTCTTTGGGGGGCAAAACTTTGGAGTACTGACGAAATTTTTGCTCGGTCTGTGTGCCGAAGCTGTGGTTGTGTGTCCTGCTTTGTCAAGAACGCCTGCGTGGTGGCTGGAGTCGCCTCATTTGTAAGCGTGGTTTGTGTGGGAGTAATAACCTGGGGCTGTTCTGGGGTTGCTTCTGTTTTTTGAATTTCAGTAACAGCTGGCATTTCAGTAACAGCTGGCATTTCAGAAATAGCTGGCATTTCAGAAATAGCTGGCATTTCAGGGCCGCTCACTTGTGTTGCCATAATAACTGCGTCTTGATCTGCAGGTGGGAACTCCGTAGGAATTTCAGATTTTTCTGTTGACTCTAAAGGCTCAGTTGTTGGCATTTCTGGAACTGCTTCTTGCGCCGTAACCTGAAATATTAAAAGAAGTATGATTAGCAACGCATTTTTAATTTTGAGATGCATTTTTAGTCTCCTTTTAAACTTAAAATTTAAAAACTATATAAAACTTAACATTAAATTAATGCAAACTACAGCATTTAACTAAAAAAATTATCTCGTTTAGTTCATCATTATCTCTTGTTCGATCATTTTTAGCTTTTTTGCAAGGTCAGAATCCTGATTAATTATTGCCTCAGCCTTGCCGATGGCATGAATAACTGTTGAATGGTCCCGACTTCCGACAAAACCTCCAATAACCTGGAGTGAGCAATTGGTAAGCTTTTTCATCATATAAAATACCAGCTGTCTTACTTGTGCGATCTCCTTATGTCGCTTCTTTGATTTTATATCTGAAATGGAGGTATTAAAATTTTTTGCTAAAATTCTTAAAATATTTTCAAGTGTAGCATTTTCTTCACGAGGGGTGCCAAGATTTAAAAGAACCTTTTTAGCAAGATCGATCGTTATCGGTACGTTAATTAAAGCGGCAAATGCACTTACGCGGATTAATGCTCCCTCTAGTTCCCGTATATTGGAGATAACCCTGGAGGCAATAAAATCTGCCACCTGTCCAGACAAATTTATCTGATTCTGTTCTGCCTTTTTATTTAAGATGGCAATTTTTGTTTCAAGATCGGGAATTTGAATGTCTGCCACAAGTCCCCATTCCAGACGAGATTTTAGTCTGCTTTGTAAGCCGGCAATCTCCTTAGCAAAAGTATCACTGGACATTATGATCTGTTTTTGTCCGTCATAAAGATTGTTAAATATATGAAAAAAAATTTCTTGAGTCTGTTCTTTATTTGATAAAAACTGAATGTCATCGAGTAAAAATAGGTCTAGCTTTTGATATTTATTTCTAAATTGGTCTGCTTTGTCAAATCGAATACAATTTATAAACTCCGTTACAAATCGGTCTGTAGATTCATAACAAACAGATATTCCGGGATATTTTTTTTTAGCGGTGTTTCCTATTGCGTGCATAAGGTGAGTTTTACCAAGTCCTGTTCCTCCATAAATAAAAAGTGGATTGTAAACTTTTCCCAAGTTTTCAACAACGGCGGCAGCGGCTTCATGAGCCAGAGAATTGCTTGGTCCGACTATAAAATTTTCAAAAGTATAATTTTCATTTAAATTATTACCCTTAATTTTGTTCTGATTTTTATCTTGAACTAGGATAAGTGCCTTTGATTGGGTGGCGGCAGGTGTATCTGTTCGTATGGTATTCAAATTTTCTTGAAATGTTGGCGTCTGAATTGTAGAAGCAGGCATAATGTTTCGAATTGGTTGTGTTTGCAAAGAATTGCAGACAAAATTTAAC